>CALEZJ010000167.1 GCA_937927885.1 uncultured Paracoccaceae bacterium
GGCCCCCACCAGCCCGAGCGTTTCGCGCGCACGGGTTCCGCCGAATAGGCCCAGGCGGCGGCGACGCCAAGCACCGTGGCGCCAAAGCCCCAGGGTCCCAGCACCCAGCCCACGGCCAGCGACAGCGCCGTCATCGCCAGCGCGATCCAAAGGCCCCAGCGCCCCGGAATGCGCCCCGAGGGGATCGGACGGTGGGGTTCGTTGATCGCATCCACATGGCGGTCGCACCAGTCATTGGCGGCCTGCGACATGCCGCAGACAATAGGCCCGGCCAAGAGCACACCCAGCAGCACCAATGCCCAGCTTTCGGGCCAGACACCCACAGAAATGACGCCACAGAGATAGGCCCACATCGGCGGGAACCAGGTGATCGGTTTTATCAGTTCCAGCATCGCGCGCGGATGCGGCAGGCTGGACCTTGCGGCGGGGGAGAGGGTGCTGTCGCTCATATGTAAAACTTGTCAGACAGTGACGAGTCGGACAACTGTAAATTTTAGTTGACGCTTGCGGGTACAGGACGAATTTCGAACACGCAGGCGCCCTGCCCCGCCGCGCAACACGCCACCTCGACCACCTGCGCCCGGGGCCAGACCAGCCGCTGAAACAGCCGCTCGAACACCGCCGCATGCCAGTGGCACGAGGGGCGCGCGGGGCCGACGGCCAAGGGGTTGTGGACGATGGAAAAAGTCAGCGGGCGGTGGCTGGCGACGCTGAACCGCCCCGACCCGGCAAAGGTCCAGGCGTGTTTCGCAATCGCCGCCGCCAGAAACCGCGCGCCCAGCGGCGCCGGAAGGACACGGATCAGCCGTTGCGCCAATCCGGGGATCCGGTGGGCAAGGATGTACTCCCCCACCGCCAGACCTGCCTGCCGCTGGATGCCCGCGGCCCGGTCCGGCAGGAACAGCCACACCGCACGGTGCAGGGGGGTGACCTGATCCTCGGGCAACATGCCGCACTCCGGGGGCGGAACCGGCACCCCGGCGCGGTGCATCAGCGCCCCGCGCAACCCCTCACCCAGCGCCGCATCCAGCACCGCCAGGTGCTGGAGCACGGCATTGGGGCCGATGCGCGCACTCGCCCCCATCTATTCGGCCGGGGTGCGGGCAGCGGCTTGCGGCGCGGCGTCGGGCAGCACGAACTCGGCCATCTGCCCGCCCCCGCCACAGGCGCGCACCGGCTCGCGCGCCTCGCGGTCAGCGCCGCGCTCGGCGGCGCGCGCCTTGCCCTGCGCCCGGATCGCCTCTTGCCGCTCGCGCTTTTTCGCCGCGCGCTCGGCGGTGGATTCCCAGTCGGCCATCTGCGCCTCGGCGATGGTGCGGGTCCGATCAAACCCGAAATCCAGATCGTCGCGCGACTTCAGGCTGAAATAGCCATGCTTGCCAAGGTCATAGAACTGCCGCTGCACCCCCGCCTTCAGGAACGCCTTGAGGCACCCCAGCAGGTATTTGCGCCGATAGCCCGTGCCACGCCACGGATAGTGGAACAGCGCCTTTTGCATGTAGAAGCGGCGATAGTTCTTCAGCACCCCTTCCAGCAAGGCGCCCCGCGTCATGGCGGCGGGCTTCATGATGGGTGTCACAAAGTTGTATTTGGAATAGTCGAACACCTCGACCTGATCGCGCAATTCCTGAAACAGCGGGGTAAAGGGCCAAGGCGTGTACATCGCCCAGTTGGCCAGATCGGGCTGCCAATCCCAGGCCATGCGATAGGTTTCTTCCAGCGTCTCGGGGGTTTCGTTGTCCAGACCCACGATGAACTGCGCCTCGACAAAGATATCCGCGTCGCGCAGCAGTTTGATGGCCTCCTTGTTCTGCGCGACCGTGGTTTCCTTGTTGAACTGATCCAGCTTCATCTGCGCCGCCGCCTCGGTGCCAAGGCTGACATGCACCAGCCCGGCCTTGCGGTAGAGCGGCAAGAGATCCTTGTCGCGCATGATGTCGGTGACGCGGGTGTTGATGCCCCACTGGATGCGCCTGGGCAGGTCGCGGCGGATCAGCTCTTCGCAAAAGTCGATGAATTTCTTGCGGTTGATCGTCGGTTCCTCGTCGGCGAGAATGAAGAATCC
Organism: uncultured Paracoccaceae bacterium; assembly: GCA_937927885.1. Taxonomy (GTDB): domain Bacteria; phylum Pseudomonadota; class Alphaproteobacteria; order Rhodobacterales; family Rhodobacteraceae; genus Pararhodobacter. The sequence continues at coordinate 2,066 of CALEZJ010000167.1, forward strand.
GACGTCGTGATCGTTGACAAGGCGCTCGATTTCGTCGACCACCTTGATCGGATCGCGCACGCGGTAGTCGCGCCAGAATTTCCACTGGCTGCAGAACGAACAGGTGAACGGGCAGCCCCGCGCCATGTTGGGGATGGCGACGCGCTTGTTCAGGGGAACATAGATGTACTTGTCCCATTCCAGGATCGACCAGTCGGGGTCGATCCCGTCCAGATCCTTGACCGTGCTGGCGGCCTGCGTCGCCACGATCTCCTCGCCGTCGCGGAACGCCAGCCCCTTGATCTTGCGCCGCTCGGTCGGCCAGCGACCGTCGCGGATAGCCTCGGCCAGGGCGACCATGATCTCTTCGCCCTCGCCGCGCACGATGACATCGACCCAGGGCGCCTCGGACAGGACCTGCCGGAACATGAAGGTGCCATGGATGCCGCCCAGCACGCGCACGGCGTTTGGCGCGACCTCCTGCGCCAGCTTCAGCACCGCCTCGGCCTCGTAGATCGCCGGGGTGATGGCGGTCGTGCCGACGACATCGGGCTTCAGCGCCGCCAGCTTCTCGCGCAACGCCTCGGGGCCGATGTGGTGAGTCATCGCGTCAATGAAATGGATGTCGTCGAATCCCGCGCGCCTCAGCGAGCCGGTCAGATAGGCAACCCAGGCCGGCGGCCAGTTGCCCGCGATCTCGGCCCCGCCCGAGTGGTAATTGGGATGAACGAAGACGATGCGCATGGTGCCCCCCGGATTAACAGCGGGCTTTTTCGCCCCCTGTCAATCCAGAGTTACACATCAAGTGTCAGGATAAATTGACCCAGATCAAGCCACGGCCCGATTCACTCGACATCCCGGCCGATCAGCCCGAACTTGCGCAGCTTGACATACAGCGACTGGCGCGACAGGCCCAGCATCTCGGCCGCCGCCACGCGGTTGTTGCGCGTCAGTTCGATGGCGTTCTCGATGCAGAGCTTTTCGACGATGTTGGTGGTCTCGGCCACGATATCCTTGAGCGGCGTCGAGCCGACCAGTTCCATCACATTGCCGATCCCGCTTTCTGGCCCCACGACGCTGGCGCGCAGCGCGTCGATCCGGGCGGCGTCGCGCACGATCAGCGCCAGAACCGGCTCGGACCCGTCATTGATCCAGGTGGCCGAAATCTCGACCGACAATTGCCCGTTGAAATCGGTCTTCAGCTTGGTCGCATAGACCCGCAGATGCCCGGCACGCTGCGCATTCTCCAGCATCACCCGCAGATCGATACCGCCGCGCACCAGAAAATCCGCCAGCGAGCGCCCCTTGACCGAGGCCAGAGTGGGCGAATCTGTCAGGTTCAGGAAGGATTCGCTGGCCGACAGGATCACCCCGTCGCGGTCGGTAAACACCATGCCATCGACGCCCTTGGCATAAAGCTGGCGCAGGTTCTCGTCGAGCGGGTCCGAGGTCGCCGTGGGCCCGCTGGTCGAGGGCGACAGCCGGATGATCAACAGCCGCTCGCCCGCCGCCCGAAACAGGCGCGGCGTCAGATCGAGCCCCTTCTGCGTGCGACGTGACAGCGCCTCGACCGGGCGGGGGCGCTCCGAGGCGGTGGCAGCCAGCGCGCGCTCCATCAGTTCGGCCGAGGTCAGCCCCTCGAATTCATGGCCGATGTCGAGCCCGGTCAACTCCTGCCGACTGGCGCCCAGAAGGTCGGCGGCGGCACCGTTCACATCGGTGATCCGGCGGGTGCTGACAGAGACGAACATCAGCGCGTCGCGCGTGCTCTCCATGACCATGCGGAACCGGGTGTCGACTTCGCGGCGACTCTCGTAGTCGCGCTCCATCGCCACCTGCGCCGCAACCAGTTGCTGTTGCAGCTCGATCACCGGGCGCTGATCGGTGCCCAGCATCAGAAAGCGTTTTCCGTCGGCCAGAACATGGATGGAATACCGGACGGGCGCGGTCTCGTTGTCGCCCAGCACATGGGTGATCTCGCACCAGACATGCGCCGTGCGGTCACCCGAGGCGGCGCTGGTCGTCAGCGCGGCAAACCGCTTTTTAAGCTTGGCGCTGGATTCGGGGGTCAGGATGGTCGAGACCGATTGCGTCAGCACATCGGTCAGGCCGC
>CALEZJ010000168.1 GCA_937927885.1 uncultured Paracoccaceae bacterium
GACCGAGACGGTTGAACAGCGCCGCCTGTCCCGCGCGGCCGTCGAGACGCTGGCGATCATCGCCTATCACCAGCCCGTCACCCGCGCCGAGATTGAGGAAATCCGGGGCGTCGCGGTGTCGCGCGGCACGCTGGACCAGTTGATCGAGATGGAATGGGTCCGCGTCGGCCGCCGCAGGATGACGCCCGGCCGGCCGGCGACCTTCGTGGTGACCGAGGGGTTCCTTGACCATTTCGGCCTCGAAGCGGCGCGCGACCTGCCCGGACTGTCGGAACTGCGCGCCGCCGGCCTGCTGGAATCGCGCCCGCCGGCCGAGGGGATGCCGCTGGCGCCATTGCGGGATGAAGAGGTCGATGACGGCCCGGCCGACGATCTGTTCGAGGATGAATGAGGCCGCCCCTCTCGCCTTCCGTGCCGCCGCGCGGTAACGCATGGTGATGAGCGATCCATTTGAGATTTTCTTCGTCGCCACGCCGGGGCTGGAGGCGCCGCTGGTGGCCGAGGTGCGTGACCTAGGTTGGCAGGCTGACATCCAGCCGGGCGGGGTGGTGATCCATGGCGGCTGGCCCGATGTCTGGCGCGCGAACCTTTGGCTGCGCGGGGCGACGCGGGTTCTGGCGCGCGTGGGCAGCTTTCGCGCCCTGCATCTGGCGCAACTGGACAAGCGGGCGCGGAAATTTCCGTGGGATCGGGTGCTGCGCCGCGATCTGCCGGTTAGGGTCGAAACCACCTGCAAGGCCAGCCGCATCTATCACGCCGGCGCGGCCACGCAGCGGATCGAGCGCGCGATCGCAGAGGAACTGGGAGCGCCCCTTGCCGATGACGCGGGCATCGTGGTCAAGGCGCGGATCGAGGATGATCTGGTCACCATCAGTCTCGATACGACCGGCGAATCGCTGCACAAGCGCGGCCACAAGGTCGCGGTCGCCAAGGCCCCGATGCGCGAGACGATGGCCGCCATGTTCCTGCGCGAGATGGGCTTTGACGGCACGCAGCCGGTGCTGGATCCGATGTGCGGCTCGGGCACTTTCGTGATCGAGGCGGCGGAAATCGCGGCAGGTCTGGCGCCGGGCCGCAGCCGCGGCTTTGCCTTTGAAAATCTTGCCAGCTTCGATCCCGTGGCATGGCGGGCGATGCGCAAGCTGCCCCTCGCACGAACCTCGCCCGCGCAATTCTTCGGCAGTGACCGCGACGCGGGTGCGATCCGCATGAGCATCGCCAATGCCGAACGGGCAGGGGTGGGGGGATTCACCAGCTTCGACTGCCGCCCGATCAGCGATCTGCAACGTCCCGACGGCCAACCCGGCATCGTCATCATCAACCCGCCCTATGGCGCGCGGATCGGCAACAAGGGGCCGCTGTTCGGCCTGCATGCCGCGATGGGCGAGGTTTTCCGCAGCCGTTTCGCCGGCTGGCGTGTGGGCATCGTGACCAGCGAGGCGGGATTGGCCAAGGCGACCGGCCTGCCCTTCCAGCCGCCCGGTCCCATCGTTGCCCATGGCGGGCTGAAGGTGCGGCTGTGGCGGACGGGGGGGGTTTAACGGAACTGTTTGGCCAGTTTTAGCCCCTGGCCCTGATAGTTCGAGGCGATGCCCGCGCCATAGAGGCGTTCCGGCCGCGCGGCCATCCGCTCATAAACCAGCCGCCCGACGACCTGCCCGTGTTCCAGCACGAAGGGCGCCTCGTGGCAGCGCACCTCCAGCACGCCGCGCGCGCCGGCCCCGGCCTTTCCGATACCGAAGCCCGGATCGAAGAAGCCGGCGTAATGGACGCGGAATTCGCCGACCATCGCCAGATAAGGTGCCATTTCGGCGGCGTAATCGGCGGGAATCGCGACCGATTCGCGGCTGACGAGGATATAGAAGGCGCCGGGGTCCAGGATCAGCCGACCCTCGGTCGTGCGCAGCTCGTCCCAGAATTCGGCCGCGTCATAGGCGCCGATCCGGTCGAGGTCGATCACGCCGCTATGCGGGCGGGCGCGATAGCCGACCAGATCGCCCGCCTCAGGGCGCAGATCGACCGAGAAGCCAAGCCCGTGGTCGATCAGGGCCGGGCCACCGACCAGCGGTTCGCGCGCGTTCAGATCGCGCAGTTCCGCATCGCTCAGCACCGATTGCCCGCGCCGCAGCCGCAACTGGTTCAGGCGCATGCCGGGGCGGACCAGCACCGAAAAGCTGCGCGGGCAGATCTCGGCATAAAGCGGGCCGTCATAGCCTTCGGGCAGGCGGTCGAATTCGGTGCCGTCATCGGCGACCAGCCGCGTCAGCAGGTCCAGCCGCCCGGTCGAGGATTTGGCATTGGCGACGGCGGTCAGCCCGGTGGGCAGGGTCAGCCGTTCCATCAGCGGGACCAGATAGACGCAGCCGCGTTCCAGCACCGCGCCGCCCGACAGGTCCATCTGATGCATCTGGAAATCGGCCAGCCGGTCGGTGATGCGCCGGCCCCGTCCGGGCAGGAAACTGGCGCGCAGGCGATAGGCGGTGGCCCCAAGCCGCAGGTCAAGGCTGGCGGGCTGGATCTGTTCAGGGATGATCGCGGGGTCGGCGGTGATCGCGCCGCTGTCGATCAGGCGGCGGATTTCGCTGTCGGGCAGAACGCCATTCATGCCGCAACCTCGCTTTGGCAAAAGGAAACGCCCATCCCCGCGAAGGGATGGGCGTTTTCAGAATGGTCGGGCCGGAGAGATTCGAACTCTCGGCCTTCCGCCCCCCAGACGGACGCGCTAACCAGACTGCGCCACGGCCCGACGAGGCGCATATAGAGCGAAGCCAAGGGGCTGCACAAGGGCCGCAGGGCGGAAATCTGCATCAGCGCGGCGCGGACATGCCGTCCAACGACAGGATCGCGGCGCGCAGCCGTTCGACGGGTGCGATCATCTGTTGAGGCAGGCGGTCCATGGCCTGCAACGCGGCAAGAACGGCGGCAGGACCACGGGCCGGTTCCTGTGCGGCCATCTCGGGGAACAGCGGCAGATGGCCGTCCTCGGCGGCGGGACGGCGACGGCGCTGGCGTGACCTTGGACCGGATGACATGACCTCGTCCTCTTCGTCGAAATCCGCATCGGTGGCGGCGATGGAACCGGGGGGCGATCCGACCTGCGAACCCAAGACCCTGCCCAGACGGGTGGCGCCGAGGGCGCGCACGGCCTCACCCCGGTCATGGGCGATCAGTTTGCGGGCGCCCCGGATGGTCAGCCCCTCATCGCGCAAGATTTCGCACAGACCCGCGGCCAGGCGCACATCCTCAGGCCGGTAATAACGCCGGCCGTCGGGCCGCTTCATCGGCTTCAACAGGGTGAACTGGGTTTCCCAATAGCGCAGGACGTGAGGCGCGACGCCGATCAGTCTGGCGACCTCGCCAATGGACCTGAATGCCTCGGCGCCCTTTCGCATCCCGCGCTGTCGTCCCTATCGTTTGTTGCCGGCCGCGACGCGGTCCTTCATCAGATGCGAGGGGCGGAAGGACAGCACCCGGCGGGGCGTGATCGGCACCTCTTCACCGGTCTTGGGATTGCGGCCGATCCGTTCGTTCTTGTCGCGGACGCTGAACGTGCCGAAGGACGAGATTTTCACCTGTTCGCCCCGAACCAGCGCGTCGGAGATATGTTCCAGCACGCTTTCGACAAGCTGGGCCGATTCGTGACGCGACAGGCCGACATCCCGAAACACCGCCTCGGCCAGATCCATCCGTGTCAGAGTCTTGTCGCCCATGATCTTTCCCCTTTGGTGCCAACAGGATGCTGTGGAATGCTGTGGCTGTCAACGACAAGCAGGGGGAAACGTTCCAGCCGGACACGCCCTGATCGCGAATGGGCGGCTTGCTGCGCAGGCCTGGGGTTTGAAACGTCCTGTCTGCGGCCTTATCTTGCAGAGGCGAAAGGAGAGGCGACATGGCCGGAGGCTGGGCGCGCGACGATGCGGTGAATGAGCAGATCGAGGTCAGCACGGCCGAAGCCGTGGCCCGCGCGCGTTTGCGCGCCCGGCGCGGGGATGCCGTCCCCTCGGCCGAATTCTGCGAGGAATGCGATGAGCCGATCCCCGAGGCGCGGCGCGCGGCGATTCCGGGGGTCCGGCTTTGCGTCGCCTGTCAGTCCAGCCGCGACAAGGCACGCCGCCCCGCCGGTGGTGTAAACCGCCGGGCCAGCAAGGATTCGCTGCTGAAGTAATCGCCGGAATTTTACAGAAGTATTCCGAGAAACCAGCCTTCCGCTACCAGCGCAGGACCACCGATCCCCAGCTCAGCCCGCCGCCGATCGCCTCGGTCACCACGACATCGCCGGGTTTCAGCCGGCCTTCTGCATCGGCCACGGCCAGCGCCAGCGGGATCGAGGCCGCCGAGGTATTGCCGTGATCGGCCACGGTCAGCACGACCTTTTCCATCGGCAGGCCCATCTTCTGCGCGGTTGCCGTGATGATTCGCTGATTGGCCTGATGCGGCACAAGCCAGTCCACATCCGCGGTTTCAAGCCCCGCCTTTTCCAGCGCGGCATGCGCCGTGGCGGCCAGTTTTTCGACCGCGTGGCGGAAGACCAGATTGCCCTGCATGCGCAGGCACCCCGCCGTGCCGGTGGTCGAGACGCCGCCATCGACATAAAGGATGTCGCGATGGCGGCCATCGGAATTCAGATCGACCGACAGGACGCCACGGTCATCGGTCGTGCCCTTGCCTTCGGCGGCTTCCAGGATCAGCGCGCCCGCACCATCGCCGAACAGCACGCAGGTGCCGCGGTCGGTCCAGTCCATCAGCCGTGAGAAGGTCTCGGCCCCGATCACCAGAACGCGCCTGGCCTGGCCCGACAGGATCATCGCATTGGCATTGGACAGCGCGAAGACAAAGCCCGCGCAGACGGCCTGCACATCATAGGCAAAGCCGCGCGTCATCCCCAGCGCGGCCTGCACCATCGTCGCGGCCGAGGGGAAGGTCAGATCGGCGGTCGAGGTCGCCACGACGATCGCGTCGATATCATCGGCCTCCAGCCCGGCATCGGCCAGGGCGGCGCGGGCGGCGCGGGCGGCAAGGTCCGACGTGGTCTGGCCTTCCGCCGCGAAATGCCGCCGCTCGATGCCCGAGCGCGACCGGATCCATTCATCCGACGTGTCGATGGTCTTTTCGAATTCAGAATTGGGGACAATGCGGTCGGGCAGGTAATGCCCGACGCCCCTGACCACGGCGCGTGTCGTCATCTTGCTGGATCGCTCCCTGCGCCGGCCTGTTTGTCGGCGGGCCCCATTGCGGCGGCATCCTGCCCTGCGGGCGCGAAGGATGCAACCCGGGCCGCAAGCCTTTGGGTAAACGCGCTGCGGGCCAGCCGATAGGCCAGGCCGACAGCCGCGCTGACCCCGGTGGCATCGGCGCTGCCATGCGATTTCACCACAGCGCCGTTCAGCCCCAGGAAGACCCCGCCATTGACCCGGCGCGGGTCGATGCGCTTCTGCAGCCGCTTGAGCGAATTCAGCGCCAGAAGTGCCGCGAAGCGCGACAGGATGCCCGCGGTAAAGGCCTCGCGCAGGAAATCTCCCACCAGCTTGGCCGTGCCC
>CALEZJ010000169.1 GCA_937927885.1 uncultured Paracoccaceae bacterium
CTGGGTAGGCTTGTTGTAATAGGGCGTCACCACCAGCGCCGCGTCGGCGCCCACCCGTTCGGCGTGGCGGATCAACCGGATCGCCTCGGTCGTGTTGTTCGACCCGGCGCCCGCGACCACCGGAATGCGCCCGCGCACCCGTTTGACCACCGCCTCGACCACCTGCTCGTGTTCCTCGTGCGACAGGGTCGGGCTTTCGCCGGTGGTGCCGACGGGAACAAGCCCGTGGCTGCCTTCGGCGATATGCCAGTCAACCAGTGCATCGAGGGCTGCGAAATCGACCGCACCGTCCTTGAACGGCGTGATCAAGGCGGGAAGCGAACCCCGGATCATGTGCAACTCCTTTGGCGGCAGGGCGCGCAAGGGGGCCGTCCTGACCCCATTGTGTGTTGCGCGCGCGTGCCTCGCGGTTAGACTCTCTCCTCAAGCTTTTCAAGAGAGACGATGCCCCCCACCCTTCTTGCCGCGATCCTTGGCCTTTGGGCCCTGCCTGTCCTTTCCTTCACCGGACCGCCTCCCCCGCGTGCCGCGGGTGCCATCGGCGCGCTGGTCGAAGCCGTGCGCGCGGGCGACACGTCGCGTTTCGAAGCCTTGCGCCAGGCCGCAGGACCCATCGGGATGCGTGTTGCCACCTGGCGCATCCTGCGCGAGGGGATCGCAGGCGATTTCGCCACCTATTCCACGTTCATCACCCATCACGCGCACTGGCCGGGAATGGATCTGGTGCGCAGCCGCGCCGAGGCGCGCATCGCGGGGCAACCGCCGAGTGTTGTGCTGGACTTTTTTTCCAGTACTCCGCCGCAATCGGCACAGGGCGAACTGGCCTTGGTCGCGGCGCTGGAGGCCACCGGAGCCGACCCAACCGAATTCCTGCGCCGCCTCTGGCTGGGACGCGAACTGACCGCGGCCATCGAGGACGATCTGTTGTCCCGGTTCGGCAGCAGCCTGCGGCCGCTGAATTCCGCGCGTCTTGACGCTCTGTTGTGGCGCGGCGCCCGCGATCCGGCCGAACGCATGATCCCCCGCGTGAGCGCCGGTGAGGCCGCGCTGGCACGCGCGCGCCTGGCCCTGCAAGCGCGAGCCGATGGGGTGAACCCGCTGATCGACGCCATTCCCGCCGCCCTGGCCGATGACCCGGGACTGGCCCATGATCGCTTTCGCTGGCGGCTGAACCGGGGGCTGGACGATGAGGCCGTGGCGCTGATGCGTGAACGCTCACCCGACCGGCTGGGCCGTCCGCAGGACTGGGCCGGGCAACGCGCCCGCCTTGCACGGCGCGCAATGGCGGCGGGCGAACATCGGCTGGCCTATGAACTCGCATCGCGGCACGGTCTGACCGAGGACGGCACCGACCGCGCCGATCTCGAATTCCTTTCGGGCTATATCGCGCTTCGGTTTCTCGACCGTCCTGCCGACGCGCTGGCCCATTTCACGCGACTGCGCGAACGCTCGCTCAGTCCCATCACGCTGGGGCGCGCGGGCTATTGGGAAGGCCGCGCGCATGAGGCGCTGGGCGCCAACGAGGCCGCGCGAGAGGCCTTCGCCTTTGCCGCGCGCCATCAGACCGCGTTTTACGGCCAACTGGCCGCCGAACGCATCGGCCAGCCACTGGACCCCGCACTGATCGCGGACCCGGCCTATCCGGACTGGCACGGGATGTCGTTTGCCAATTCGGACCTGTTGCAGGTCGCGCTGCTCTTGCACCGTGCGGGCCAGTTCTACGAGGGGCGCCGGTTTGCCCAGCATCTGGGCAACCAGTTGCAGACCGAGGCCGAACTGGGGTCTTATGCGCAACTCTGGCTGGATCGGAACGAGGCGCATTTCGCGCTTCGCATCGCCAAGGATGCGGTCGCGCGCGGCATCCTGCTGCCCCGCGCGTATTTCCCGCTGACCGATCTGGCCGAGGCCGACCTTGCCGTGCCCGCCGATCTGACCCTGTCGATTGCCCGGCGCGAGAGCGAATTCGACCCTCGCGTCACCAGCCACGCCGATGCGCGGGGGCTGATGCAGGTGCTGCCCGCGACAGGCGCCCATACCGCGCGCAGGCTGGGAATTCCTTTCGACGAAGGACGTCTGACCAGCGATCCGGCCTATAACGCGGTACTGGGCGCCGGATATTTGCAGGAAATGTCGCAGCTGTTCGGGGGAACCCTGTCGCTGGTCTCGGCCGCCTACAATGCGGGTCCCGGGCGCCCCCGGCGCTGGGCCGAACAATTCGGCGACCCAAGAAACCCCGATGTGGACCCGGTGGACTGGATCGAGATGATCCCGTTCAGCGAAACACGCAATTATGTCATGCGGGTCACAGAATCGGTGGTGATCTACCGCGCGTTGCTGGCGCGTCAGGCCGGACCCATCGGCCTGACGGCGATCCTTCGCGGGCGCGAGTGACCTTTGGACAGAGCCGACGCCATCTTTCCTTGTCGCCAAAGCTGTGCCACACCCTCGCCAGCCCTTGCTTCTCGCGCAGTTCGTCCGCTTGCCTTTTCACTCTGATCGGATAGCGCCCCTGGAGAGCCGAAATGCCCGATTATCCCGCTCTCGCCGCCAGCATTCGCGCCTTGACCCATGGCGAGAGCGATGTTGTCGCGCTGATGGCAACCCTCGCCTGCGAAGTGCATCACAGCGATGACCGGTTCGACTGGACCGGGTTCTACCGCGTCACCGCGCCAGGACTGCTGAAGATCGGCCCCTATCAGGGCGGGCACGGTTGCCTCGTCATCCCGTTCGAGCGCGGCGTCTGCGGCGCCTGTGCGCGGACCGAGGCCGTGCAACTGGTCCCCGATGTCGAGGCCTTTCCGGGTCATATCGCCTGTTCCAGTAGCACGAGATCCGAACTGGTGCTGCCGGTGTTCAACGGCGCCGGTGTGCTGATCGGCGTCTTTGACATCGACAGCGACCAGCCCGACGCCTTTACCGACGCAGATGCCCGCGAACTGGCGGCGATCCTGGGCGAGACCTTTGCAGGGGTTTAAGATGGTTCATCTGTGGGTGCGGGCCGAGCAACGGCCGAATGAGGAACGTGTGGGCCTGACGCCAGAGGGCGCCGCAACGCTGATCGCGCGCGGCTTTCGCGTGACCGTCGAGGAAAGCCCCCAGCGCGCCCTGCCGCTGGCGCCCTATCTTGCGGCAGGCTGCGATCCCGCACCGTTTGCCTCGTGGCCCTCGGCGCCGCGTGACGCCATCATCTTTGGCCTCAAGGAATTGCCCGAAGACGGGACGCCCCTGCCCCATCGCCACATCCTGTTTGGCCACGCCTACAAGGGCCAGCCCGCGGGTCCCGCGCTGCTGGCGAGGTTCGAGGCAGGGGGCGGAACGCTCTACGACCTCGAATCGCTGGTGGACGAGAAAGGGCGCCGTGTCGCGGCCTTTGGCTATTGGGCCGGGTTTGCCGGGGCCGGGGTCAGCGTGCTGGCCTGGGCGGCGCAGGATCAAGGCGGCATCTGCCCGCCGGTCAGCCGCTGGGCTGACAAGGGCGCGATGGTGGCCGATCTGGCCGCGCGGCTAGGCAACCGGCGACCGAGCGCGCTGATCATCGGTGCGCTTGGCCGGGTGGGGACCGGGACGGCTGACCTGTGCGGGTCGCTGGGCCTTGCGGTCACCCGCTGGGATATGGCCGAGACCGCTTTCGGCGGGCCGTTCCCCGAGGTGCTTGAACACGACCTCTTTTTCAACTGCATCCTTGCGCGGCCAGGATGCCCGGTCTTCGTGCCCGCTGACGCTGGCAGCCTCCCGCGTCGGCTCAGGGTGATTGGCGATATCGCCTGTGATCCGGGTAGCGCCTTTAGTCCGGTTCCGGTCTACAGCACGGCCACCGACTGGGCCGCGCCGGTGGTGCGGGTGCATGACAGGCCACCGCTCGACGTGATGGCGATCGACAACCTGCCATCCCTGCTGCCCATCGAATCCTCGCAGGATTTCGCCGCGCAACTGCTGCCGCATCTGATGACCCTCGATGCGCTGGATCGGGGCGTCTGGGGCCGCGCGGCGGCCGAGTTCAGGCGCTTCACAGGTTAAAAATCCAAGCGCAGGTCTTTTCCTTCGCCCGAAAAACCGGCATGAAGGACGGCTCTGCGCTGTGCAGGGCCTTTGCCGGATTGTGCCATGTCTGCCCCTTCGCCTCTTGGATTTCTGCCCAATGCCCGTGCCGTTCTGGTTCTGGGCCTGCCGCTGGTCGGCAGCCATGTCGCGCAATTCGCGCTGCATGTGACCGATACGATCATGCTGGGCTGGTACGGCGTCACCGACCTGGCCGCCGGGGCGCTGGGCGCGACACTGTTCTTTGTCGTCTTCACGCTGGGCATGGGATACGGGCAGGCGGTGATGCCGATGGTCGCCACCTTTGCCGCAGCGGGCGAAGGCACCGAAGTGCGCCGTGTCACCCGCATGGGAATGTGGCTGAGCATCGGCTTTTCTGCGCTCGCCCTGCCTCTGTTTCTGATGTCGGGTCCGATTCTGGGCGCGATGGGTCAGGATCCCGAGGTCGCGCGCATCGGAGGCGAGTACCTGGCGATCATCGGTTTCGGCATGGCGCCCGCGCTGGTGGTGATGGTGGTGAAAAGCTACCTGGCGGCGCTGGGGCGCACGCAGGTGGTGCTTTGGGCGACCGTGCTGGGGGTGTTCGTCAACATAGGTGCCAACTGGGTGCTGATCTTTGGCAATCTGGGGTTCCCGGAATTGGGCGCGCGGGGGGCGGCGATTGCCTCGGTGCTGGTGCAGATCGTCACACTGGTGGCGATGCTGGGCTATGCGGTGCTGCTGCCGTCGCTTCGGCAATACCAATTGCTGGTGCGGTTCTGGCGGCCTGACTGGACGGCGCTTAGGCGCGTGAATGCGCTGGGCCTGCCTATCGGGTTTGCCATGCTGGCCGAGACCGGGCTTTTTGCCGCCTCGGCGGTGATGATGGGCTGGCTGGGCGCGCTGCCTCTGGCGGCGCATTCCATCGCCCTGGAGATCACCGCCATGTTCTTCATGGTGCATCTGGGCCTGTCGAATGCTGCCACCGTTCTGGTGGGCCGCGCCCGCGGTCGCGGCGACGGCCCCGGATTGCGGGCTGCGGCCAAGGCCGCGGTGCTCCTGTCGCTGGGCTTTGCTGCCGCAACGATGCTGGTCTACTGGATCGCCGCCGAGCCGATGGTGGGCCTGTTCCTGAAACCCGATGAACCCCAGCGCGACCTGATCGTGCCCCTGGGCGTCACACTCTTGATGGTCGCGGCACTGTTTCAGTTCGCTGACGCCGGGCAAGTGATGGCGATGGGACTTCTGCGTGGCGTGCAGGACACCCGGCAACCCATGGTGATCGCGGCGGTCAGCTATTGGCTGGTCGGCCTGCCGGCGGGCTACGGATTGGGCTTTGTCATCGGCTGGGAAGGGGTCGGCATCTGGCTGGGGCTGGTGGCCGGGCTGGCGGCTGCGGCACTGGCGCTGCACGCGCGGTTCTGGCGCGGGGTGTGACCCTGAAAACCACAAAGGCCCGGGGTTGCGCCCGGGCCTTTGAGTTCAGTGGTGAGCCGGACAGGGATCGAACCTGTGACCCACTGATTAAAAGTCAGTTGCTCTACCTCTGAGCTACCGGCCCACAATGCGAGGCTAACTAGAAAGAACTGATGCCGGGGTCAAGGCGAAAACGGGGCTTTTTTCGCATCCGTTCGATACGCTTGCAAAACCCGCCTCAGCCTGCCGCCAGCATGTAGCCCTCACCGCGGACGGTGCGCAGGAACCGCGGGCGTTTGGGGTCGGGCTCGATCTTGCGGCGCAGGCGCGTGATCTGCACGTCCACCGCGCGCTCCTGGGCCAGTTCCGCTGCGGCGCCCCTTTCACGGCCCAATTGGTCGATCAGGGATTCGCGGCTGACCACCTGACCGATGCTGCCTGCCAGAATCCGCATCAGAACCGATTCCGTCTGCGTCAGTCGTATCGGGTCATGGCCATCGCGAAGTTCTCCCGAATCGACATCATAACGCATGCGGCCCAGCGTCACGACCTGCGGAGAATTCGTGGCGGCCTCGACGCGCGGCACGCGGCGCAGGATGACATTGATGCGCAGCACCAGTTCGCGCGGCTCGAAGGGTTTGGCGATATAGTCATCCGCACCGGCCTCGAACCCGGCGATCCGGTCGCGCGATTCGCCACGCGCGGTCAGCAGGATCACCGGTGTCGCGCTGTGAGTGCGCAGCCAGCCGGTCAAAGCCATGCCGTCCTCGCCCGGCATCATCACGTCAAGAATGATCAGATCGAACGCCAGACCCGCCAGAAGCCGCCGCGCCTGCGCCGCGTCGCGCGCGGCGGTGACCATGAAGCCCTGCTTGATGAGGTAACGCTTCAGGAGGTCACGAATCCGCTCGTCGTCGTCGACGATCAGCAGATGCGGATGGGTCGGTTCAGTCATGTCTTGCCGTCTCGCTGCGCGCCCTCTTTGAGGGCAAGATATTGCGCGCGGATCGTCTCGTCCATCATTGCCTCGAGCACCTGCCGGAACCCTGCCACCGCCTGCGGTCCCGCCGCGCGGTAGGCCGCGCGCATCCGCGCGCGCTGGGCCTCGCTCAGTTGGCGCTCCAGATCGGCACCTTTCTGGGTCAGGAACAGATGCCGCTCGCGCCGGTCCTCGCGCCCGACGCGCGATTCCACCAAACCATCCTCGATCAGCGCGCGCAGCACGCGGTTCAGCGATTGCTTGGTCACACCCAGCACGGCCAGCAGGTTGTTCACCGTCGTCCCGCGTGAACGGTTGATGAAATGCAATGCGCGGTGATGGGCGCGACCGTATTCCAGTTCGGCCAGAATGCGGTCGGGGTCGGCGGTAAAGCCGCGATAGGCAAAGAACATCGCCTCGATCCCCTTGCGCAACTGCTCGTCCGTGAGGAACAGAAGATTCTCGCCGCCCGCCGTGTTTTCCGCCATGTCACGCCCCGCTTTCGGCCATTTATGTCAGTCTTGTTGACTTTCCGAGAATCACTTGATAGCAGAACCCTCATGTAGCGCAAGATTATGTCCGATGCGGACCTAACGGGCGCAACAATCGACAAGGCGTTGCAGGAGGGCAGCATGGCCGGCGCATATGATGACAGGGACGGGTGGATCTGGTTTGACGGCGCGCTGGTGCCGTGGCGCGATGCCAGGGTGCATGTGCTGACCCATGCGCTGCATTATGCCAGCTCGGTGTTCGAGGGCGAGCGCTGCTATAACGGCAAGATCTTTAAAAGCCGCGAGCATTCCGAGCGTCTGCTGGAATCCGGCCGCCTGCTGGACATGGAAATTCCCTACACGGTCGATCAGATCGAGGAGGCGAAATACGCCATGCTCAAGGCAAATGGCTGGACTGACGCCTATGTCCGTGCGGTCGCCTGGCGCGCCTCCGGCGAGGATATGGGTGTTTCCGCCCGCCGCAACCCGGTGAAACTGGCGGTCGCGGGATGGGAATGGGGCGCCTATTACGGCGACGCGAAATGGCAGGGTGCCAAGCTGGACGTGGCAAAATGGAAGCGCCCCAGCCCTGAAACCATCCCTACCGCCGCCAAGGCCGCGGGCCTCTACATGATCTGCACCATGTCCAAGCACGCGGCCGAGGCCAAGGGCTGCTCGGACGCGCTGTTCATG
>CALEZJ010000170.1 GCA_937927885.1 uncultured Paracoccaceae bacterium
GCAGAAGGCGGACTGGCGGCAGACGGCGGCGGGGCCAGCGTGCCGGGCCGCGGCCGCGGGGTGACAGCGCCCAGGGCCTCGGCCACGGCGGCATCGGTGATCGACACCAGGCCCGACGCCGGCGCCCCGTCGACCACGGGCCGCGCCCGGGGAAAGGGCGAGCGGGAGGGCGCATCGGCGAAGGCGGCACCGTCCCAGACCCCGCCCGCCGCGACCAGCGCCAGAGCCAGGATCAGGGTCGCCGCGCGCACCCGTTCAGCCCTGCCGTACGCGGCCGAAGTCGGGCGCGGCGGTGTCCTGCCCGGCCTCGATGATCCCGCGCCGGATCGCGCGGGTGCGGGTGAAATAGTCGAACAGATGCTGCCCGTCGCCCATGCGGATCGCGCGCTGCAGAACGAACAGCTCCTCGGTGAACCGGCCCAGAATGTCCAGCGTCGCGTCCTTGTTGGTCAGGAACACATCGCGCCACATCGTGGGGTCCGAGGCCGCGATCCGGGTGAAATCCCGAAAGCCCGAGGCCGAATACTTGATCACTTCGGATTGCGAGACCCGGCGCAGATGGTCCGCCACCCCCACCATCGTATAGGCGATCAGGTGCGGCGTGTGCGATACCACGGCCAGCACCAGATCGTGGTGCGGCGCGTCCATCGTGTCGACATTGGCCCCCATCCCCTCGCAAAGGGCGCGCAGGCGGGCGACGGGCTCGGGGTCGGTGCCCTCCAACGGGGTCAGCAGCCACCAGCGGTTTTCAAACAGCGTGGCAAATCCCGAATAGGGGCCCGAATGTTCCGTCCCTGCCAGCGGATGGCCGGGGATGAAATGCACATGGCGCGGCAGATGCGGCCCCACCGCGTCGATCACCGCCTGCTTGACCGAGCCCACATCCGTGACCGTGGCGCCGGGGGCCAGATGGGGCGCGATTTCCTCGGCCACCGCGCCCATGGCCCCCACCGGCACCGCCAGCACCACCAGATCGGCACCCTTGACCGCTTCGGCCGCGCTGCCATGGACCGAATCGACAAAGCCTATCTCGGCGGCCGCCCGGCGGGTTTCGGTGCTACGCGCAAAGCCCGCAACATGCCCGGCCAGCCCGTGCCGCCGCATCGCATGCGCCATCGATCCCGCGATCAGTCCCAGGCCGATCAGCGCAACCCGTTTGTAAACCTGCGCCATCAGCGGATCCCCTTGAAGCGGGCCAGAACGTCGACAATGTAGCGGCAGGCGGCCTCGTCCCCCACCGTGATGCGCAGCGCCGCAGGCAGTTTGTAGCCCGCAACCTTGCGCACCAGAACCCCTGCCTCGCGCAGCGCCGCATCGGCCGCCGCCGCCTCGTCGGGATCGGCAAAGCGGGCCAGCACGAAATTCGCGTGGCTTTGGTCGCAGTCTATGCCCATCTGTACGAAGGCATCGCGCAGAAAGGCCCGCCAGCGCGCATTTTCCGTCACGCAATGGCGCGCGAACTCACGGTCGCGCACGGCGGCCTCGGCGGCCTCCATCTGGGCGGCAGAGAGGTTGAAGGGCTGGCGAAGGCGGTTGAGCACATCAATGATCTCGCGCCGGGCATAACCCCAGCCGATACGCAACCCGCCCAGCCCGTAAAGCTTTGAAAAGGTGCGCGTCATCACCACGTTGGGGAACTCGTCCACCATCGCCGCGCCGCCATCGAAATCGCCCGCGAATTCGGCATAGGCGCCGTCCAGCACCAGGATCACCCCAGCCGACAGCCCCTGCGCCAGGCGGCGCAGATCGGCTTCGGGCACCATCGTGCCGGTGGGATTGGCCGGGTTCGCGATGAACACCAGTCGCGTGCGCGACGTCACGGCGGCAAGGATCGCGTCCACGTCGACCATTCTGTCGCGTTCCTTCACCTCGACCGGTACCGCGCCGGCGGCATGGGCCAGGATCGGATACATGGAAAAACCGTGTTCCGTGGTGATCGCCTCGTCCCCCGGGCCACTGAACGCCTGCGTGACGAATTGCAGCACCTCGTCCGATCCGACGCCGCAGATGATCCGGTCCGGGTCCAGCCCGTGCACCTGCCCGATGGCGCGACGCAGCGGCCCGTGGTCGGTGTTCGGATAGCGGTGCAACTGACCTGCCGTCGCCGCAAACGCCGCCTGCGCGCGGGGCGAGGGCCCATAGGGATTCTCGTTCGACGACAGCTTCAGCACATCCGCGCGCCCCGCCAGCGTGCTCTCGCCGCTGACATAGAGCGCGATTTCCATGATGCCCGGCTGCGGGCGGGGGGCGTCGGTCATCGGCTTGCTCCACGGTTCAGCGCCTTCTAGCCCCGCCAGTGCGGACAGACCAGTGCGAAGATGCCGCGTCGGCGCTGGTCAGTGCTTGGTGGTTTTCGACACCAGCCAGTCCATGGCCGCCATCAGCAGACCCGACAGCACGAAGGTGACATGGATCAGCGTCAGCCAGAACAGTTCGGTCTCGCCAAAGCGGGCGTCAGCCACGCTGTCACCGATCTCCATGAAGCGTTTCAGCAGGTGGATGGCGGAAATCGCCACGATCGAGGCGATCAACTTCATCTTCAGACCCGAGAAATCCACCTTGCCCATCCAGGCCGGGCGGTCGCTTTCGTCGCGCAGGTCCAGCTTCGACACGAAATTCTCGTAGCCCGAGAACATCACGATGACCAGCAGGTTGGCGGCCAGGGTGAGGTCGATCAAGGTCAGCACCACCAGGATCACCCGGTCGGCGGTCATCGTCAGAACCTGCGGCGCGTAATAGGCAAGGTCGCGCACGAAGATCACCAGCAACATGCCCAGTGCCGCGACCAGCCCCAGATACATCGGGGCCATCAGCCAGCGGCTGGCAAACAGGACAGACTCGAACCGGGATTCTAGGGAATGCGGGCGCGCCATGGCAGGACTCCGGGGCAGGGGGACCCGCGCAGATTGCCCGGCGCATGCGCAGAGGCAAGAGGCAAAGCGAAAGGGCGGACCGGCCTGCGCCGATCCGCCCAAAAAAACACCCGCTCGGAACCGGATCAGTTCTTGGCGTAGTATTCGACGACCAGGTTCGGTTCCATCTGCACCGGATAGGGCACATCGCCCAGGCCAGGCACGCGCACGAAGGTGGCGGTCATCTTGGAATGGTCGACTTCCAGATAATCCGGCACGTCACGCTCGGTGAGCGCGACCGATTCGAGCACGATCGCCAGTTGACGCGAACGCTCGCGAATGGCGATGACATCGCCTTCCTTGACGCGGTAGCTGGCGATGTTCACGCGGGCACCGTTCACGGTCACATGGCCGTGGTTGACGAACTGACGGGCGGCAAAGACGGTCGGGACGAACTTGGCACGGTAGATGACCGCGTCCAGACGGCGCTCCAGCAGGCCGATCAGGTTCTCGCCGGTGTCGCCGCGCACGCGGGCGGCTTCGGCATAAACCTTCTTGAACTGCTTTTCGGTCATGTCGCCATAATAGCCCTTCAGCTTCTGCTTGGCGCGCAGCTGGGTGCCGAAGTCAGAAAGCTTGTTCTTGCGGCGCTGGCCGTGCTGGCCGGGGCCGTATTCCCGCTTGTTCACCGGGGACTTGGCGCGGCCCCAGATGTTTTCGCCCATGCGGCGGTCGATCTTGTACTTGGCAGCGGTGCGTTTGGTCATCGCTGATCTCCTTCGTCGGTTTGAAGGGCGTTGTCCTCTCCGGGTTGCCCCGGCGACAGGCTTCCCCTTGCGGGGGCCGCCAACACCAATGAAAGCCCGTCCCGCTGCAGTGCAGAGGGTGGCGGACGCGCGGCTTATACAGGGCCTCGCCGCCGAGTCAATGACTGCAATGTGAGAAGCCGACGCTTGCGCCGCCTGTCCCGGTGCCGCACCTTGTTTCCTGCCAGCAACCGAGGAACCGATGCCCGCCGACCTTCGCTTTTCGCGTCAGCTCTCGCTGTTTGAACGCCGCCTGCCGCGGTTGGGCGGCACGCTGCGCGGGCTTGTGGCGCCGGGCCGGGGCTGGCTGCGGCTGCCGGTCGCCTTCGCCCTCATCCTCGGCGGGTTGCTGGGGTTCCTGCCGGTGCTCGGGTTCTGGATGTTGCCGCTGGGCTTGTTG
>CALEZJ010000171.1 GCA_937927885.1 uncultured Paracoccaceae bacterium
TCCTGGTCGACCACGAGGACCGCGAGAACGAGGGCGATCTGGTCATCCCCGCGCAGATGTGCACGCCCGAGGCGATCAACTTCATGGCCACCCACGGGCGCGGGCTGATCTGCCTGTCGCTTCCGGGGCCGCGGATCGACGCGCTGGGCCTGCCGCTGATGTCGACGAACAACGCCTCGCGCCATGAAACCGCCTTTACCGTGTCCATCGAGGCGCGCGAGGGGGTCACCACCGGCATTTCCGCCTATGACCGCGCCCGCACCGTCGCCGTGGCCATCGACCCGTCGAAAACCGGCGCCGATATCGCGACCCCCGGCCACATCTTTCCGCTGCGCGCGCGTGAGGGCGGCGTTCTGGTGCGCGCGGGCCATACCGAGGCGGCGGTGGATATCAGCCGGCTGGCGGGGCTCAACCCCTCGGGCGTGATCTGCGAGATCATGAAGGACGATGGCGAAATGGCGCGGCTGCCCGATCTGGTCGCCTTCGCGCAAAAGCACAATCTGAAGATCGGCACGATCAGCGACCTGATCGCCTATCGGCGCCGCCACGACAATCTGGTGCGCGAAAGCGCGCAGCGCAGCGTGAAATCGGTGCATGGCGGCACCTGGTCAATGCGGGTCTTCACCGACCAGACCCAGGGCTCCGAGCATGTCGTGCTCAGCATGGGCGATCTGGCCGACCCGGCGCCGGTACTGGTGCGCATGCACGCGCTGAACCCGCTCGAGGACGTGCTGGGCATCGGCGAGGGCCATTCGGGCGACCTGCGCGGCGCGATGCGGCTGATCGCGGCCGAGGGGCGCGGCGTGGTGGTGCTCTTGCGCGACACGCAGATGAAACTCGCGCTCGATGATGCCGCCTCGCCGCAGACCCTGCGCCAGTATGGTCTGGGGGCGCAGATCCTTGCCGCCCTGGGCCTGCACCGCATCACGCTGGTGACGAATTCGCCCACCCCGCGCGTCATCGGCCTCGAAGCCTATGGCCTGTCCATCGCGGGCACCCGCCCGATCCCCAAGGAGTGAGCCATGGCCGGAGCCAGCCACTATTCCCCGCCGCTTCCCGGCTTTGACAAGCCCGTCAAGGTGCTGATCGTCGTCGCCCCCTATTACCGCGACATCGCCGACCACCTGATCGCCGGCGCGCGCGCCACGCTGGACAAGGCCGGCGCCACGCATGATCTGGTCGAGGTCCCCGGCGCGCTCGAGGTGCCCACAGCCATCGGCCAGGCCTTCCGCATGGCGAATTTCGACGGCTTCGTGGCGCTGGGCTGCGTGATCCGCGGCGAGACCACGCATTACGACACGGTCTGCAACGACTCGTCGCGCGCCATCACCCTGCTGGGCCTGCAAGGGGCCTGCATCGGCAACGGCATCCTGACGGTGGAAAACCACGCGCAGGCCGTGGTGCGCGCCGACCCCGCGCATCAGGACAAGGGCGGCGGCGCGGCCGCGGCGGCGCTGCACCTGATCGCGCTGGGCCGCCGCTGGACGCAACCGCGCGGCACGGTGGGCTTTGGCCGGTCGGACACGATCCTGTTGGCCGAAAAGGGCACCCCGGCATGAGCGCCCCCGACAAACGCGCCCTGCGCTCGGCGGCGCGCTTCTATTCTGTGCAGGCGCTGTTCCAGATGGAATCCTCGGGCCAGTCGGTCGATCAGGTGCGCCGCGAGTTCGAGGCGCATCGCATCGGCGCCGAGGGTGACGAGGAAACCTGGGTCGAGGCCGATGTCGCGCTCTTCCGCCGACTGGTCGACATGGCGGTCGACAATCAGGCCCGCATCGACCAGTTGACCGATCGTGCGCTGGTGGCGAAATGGCCCATCGCGCGCATCGACCCGACGCTGCGCGCCCTCTTTCGCGCGGCCGGGGCGGAACTGGTGGAAACCGATACCCCGCCGCGCGTCATCATCACCGAATTCGTGCAGATCGCGCAGGCGTTCTTCCCCGAAGGGCGCGAGGCCAAATTCGTCAATGCGGTGCTGGACCACATGGCGCGCGAGGTCCGCCCCGAGGCCTTTGCCTGAGGGCGTTCAGCCCTCGGCGGGCAGTGCCAGCCAGCCGACCATGAAATCGCGCACCGCGACGGGCGGGCACATCTGCGGATAGCTGAGGTTCTGTGCACCGGTGGCGATGGTGACCGACATCGCCATCAGATGCCCCTGATCGTCGCGGAAGAATTCGGTGACGGTCGGGAAATCCTCGACTCCGGCGTCCGAATAGAGCCGCGTCATGCAATCGGCATAGCCGTCCTCGACATGGCAGACCTTTTCGCTGTCGATCACCATGCGGTCGCGCCCCTCCTCGACATCGGCAAGAAAACTGACGTTGCTGCCGTCCTCCAGCACCAGCGACATGCCGTGCCGGCACAGGTCGGCCAGCGCCTCGGTGGACAGGGCCGGTTCGTGTGGAAAGATCCAGAACCCGGGGGTCAGGGCGTCCCGCGCCTGTGCGGCGGGGGCGGTCAGCAGGGCAACCAGGGTGCAGGCGACGAGGGGGCGGGTGCGGGGCATGGCGGTCTCCTTTGCTGGTGCCCATCCTGTCACGCCGGGCCGCGCCGCGCGGTTCCCACGGGAACAGCCGCCGCCGAACGGCCCGCGCCCGGGCGTCGGCGGGGGCTGCCCCCTTGCCGCCGGCCCGGCGCTGAGGGTATGATAGCGTGAACATCCTGACGCCCGGACCCTCCATGCCTTCGCCCGCCCAAACGGACCCGGTCCGCCAACCTTCCGGGCCGCTGGGCCCCGTTCTGGCACTGATCGGCTTTGCCTGTTACGCCACCCATGACGTGCTGATCCGCATTCTGGGCGAGACCTATTCGGTCCTGCAGATCATGTTCTACATGGGGCTGCTGAGCTTTCCGATGCTGGTGGTCGTGCTGATCCGCGACCGCGAACCGGGAACCCTGCGTGCCGTGCATCCCTGGTGGATGGCGCTGCGCACGGTGTCGGTGGTGGTGTCGGCGGCCTGCGCCTTTTATGCCTTCACCGTCCTGCCGCTGGCGCAGGTCTATACGGTCCTGTTCGCCGCCCCGCTGATGATCACGCTCATGGCCATCCCGATGCTGGGCGAAAAGGTGGGGCTGCACCGGGGGCTTGCGGTGGTCATCGGACTTCTGGGCGTGCTGGTCGTGTTCCGGCCGGGCTCGGGCGAATTCGCGCTGGGTCACCTGGCGGCGCTGGTCGGGGCCACCCTGTCGGCGCTAAACTCGGTCGTGCTGCGCAAGATCGGCCGCGACGAGCGCAGCGTGGTGATGATCCTCTATCCGATGCTCGCCAACGTCGTGGTGATGGGGGCCAGCCTGCCGCTGGTCTACGTGCCGATGCAACTGCCGCATCTGGCGGTGGTCGGGGTGATCGCCCTGTTGTCGCTCTTGGCGATGCAACTGACCATCGTCGCCTACCGCAAGGCCGAGGCGGCGCTGGTCGCGCCGATGCAATATTCGCAGATCCTCTGGGCGGTGCTGTTTGGCGCGGTGCTGTTTGGCGAATCGCCGGATGGCTGGACGCTGGCGGGGGCGGTGCTGATCATCGCCTCGGGGCTCTATATCGTGTTCCGCGAGGCGCGGCGCGGGGTTTCCACCAACCGCCCGGTCTCGCGCACAAGGGCGCGCGGGGAATCGGTGGCGGCCCCCCGCCCGCTGATCGTCGAAGAGGGGCGCGACGACGCGAGCGACGGGGGCAGCAGATAAGCTGCGGATGCCCCTTGCAAAGCCCGGCGCGGCGCGCTAATCCGCCCGCACGGTCGGAGTGTAGCTCAGTCTGGTAGAGCACTGTCTTCGGGAGGCAGGGGCCGGAGGTTCAAATCCTCTCACTCCGACCAATATTCCCAACACCTTAGCGATTGTTTCGCCATTCCTTGTTGTGGTGCAGATTGTGCCGGCGCACAGGTTGCGCCCGATTGCGCCCGGGCGCCAAGGGAAAACGTCATCCTCTGGCGCATGTCCTGCCGTCGTTGCGCCCCGTCTGCAAGCCTCCCGCGCGCAGCGTCTTGCGGTGGCGAAGGCGTGCCGTCATCAGCACGGCGCCTGTGCGGGCGCTGGCGGTGGGTCGCAAGGTGGTGAACCGGGGCTGGACCCGCGGGGATTGGACGCGCGGCGTCAGACGCGACAGGCGGTTGGCCACACCTGAAATAGCTCTTTCTCAGCGAAGGGTGGAACCTTGTCCCTGATGCACGGTCCGGAGGCACCACATGGCACACAGACCGCTCTTCCAGCACCCCGCAGGGCATTCGGGCGCGCTGTGATTACAGCTTGAACGCTGACCGATCCGGCGATCTTGTAGGCTCTCGTCAAGACAATAGAGGGCAACTCGTTGAATCGAAATCGAACCCACCGTCGACCTGCGATCTGTGCGGTATTGTCCCTGGTTGCGCTGGCTGGCTGCATGATCGATGACAGCTCGATCCAGCCGTTAACCCCCACCCCGGTTTCCGCCGCAGTCCCGATGTCCGGATTTGGTGTCGCTTGGCCGGGCATGAGCCAGCCTGATCCGAATGCCCTCAGCGGCAACTGGACTGTCCGCGAAAGCGGGACCATCGGCAGTTGCCAGATCCTGTTGCGGCCGATCCAGGGGCGCGACTATGGGGATGCCGCCAGCTTCGGTTGCTTTGGAGCGCTGTTCAACACCTCACGCTGGGCCGTGCAAGGCAACACGATCACACTCTACAACCTCACCCGCGAACCCATTGCCACGCTGTGGATCACCGCACCCAACCGGATGGAAGGCGGAAGCTACATATTGAGCCGCTGAGGGCAAGGCGTCACTCACCAACCAGGAGCTGGCTGACACTGGGCGTCCAAAAGGGCGCGCGGATCGGCACCCGGTCTTGACCGACCGGATGGCCGAGATCAGGGCCCGCGCTGGCGGAGCTTCCAGATGGCCGAGCGTCGCCTCGGGCCTTCGCGCGTCTTGCCTTTGCCTCGCGTGAACGCGCTTGCGCGGGCTTTTCTGCAGGATGTCGCCGTCAGGGACCGCCGCCCGCCAGCATCTGCCCGGGTTTCGCCACCAACAGATCCGTCGGCGGCGCGCGCATCAGGTCGCGGGCGTAATTGCCCAGTGCCCCCGGCACGCGGCCCGAATGCGCCCCGATGCACACCAGATCGGCGCCCAGTTCGGCGCAGCGGAACTCCAGCACCTCGTGCACGCCACCGGGCACGATTTCGGGCGGTTCGGCCAGCGCGGGCAGGTCGGGGGTCGCCAGGAACCGGTCGCGCGCCAGCATCGCCCGGTCCATCGCGGTTTCAAACTCGCGGTGGCCCGGCTCGGCCCGCGCGCCAAGGCGCATCTGCAGCGCGTGGATGACGTGGAACTCGGCCTTTGGCGCGATCCGCCCCGCAGCCACCAGAGAGGCGGCGGAGGCGGGCGAGAAATCGCTGAGCGCCAGAACCTGCGCAAAGGGCGCCTCGGCCGGCTGGTGTGCGATCAGCACGGGGCAGGGCGCGGCCAGCACCAGACGTTCCATCGTGGTCAGACGCAACACGTCGAGCACCCGGCGCACCCGGTGCAGGCCCAGCACCAGCAGCGCCGCGGCCTCGGCCTCGGCCAGCGCCACCAGCGCCTCGGACGGCTGGCCCTGCAACAGCCGCTCGTCGGCGCCGGGGATCAGTTCGGCGATCTCGGCGCCACCCTCGACATGGGCGACGATCAGCCTGAGCGCCAGCGCCTCGGCCACACGGGCGGCGCGGGGTGCGACCTGGGCGGAACGCTGCGAGCGGTCGGTGGCGGCGATGACGCAGGGCAGGGGGGCCACGGGTTGGGGCGGACGATCGGACATCACACGGGCCTTTCGCTGAAGGGGGGCGGCACCGCCGCGCCATCCGGCGCCGCGCGCGGGGCCGCGGTCGGCGAAATCCCGGGCCGGTCACGCAGGCGCGAGACCAGTTCCGGGCTGAGCCGGGGCGCGCGGCCATCCTCGGATTCGCCGCGCAGTTCGGTGCCGGTATGCAGCCGCTGGTCAAGCCCGGGAAAGGCCGCGCGCAGCGGCGCGGCGAGGTCCTCGGGCAGGCGGGTCAGCACCGAGGGGCAGACCATCAGGCTCTCGCAGGGGATGCCCTCGGCATAGATCACCTCATGCGCGGCAAAGACCAGCGAGTAATAGTCGACCCAGCCGCCCTCGCGCCGCGAAATGCTGCGCCCGTCCACCAGATGGCGGGCCTGCACCAGCAGTTCGGCCGCCCCGGCCAATGCCTTGGCGTCGCGCCGATACAGGAACAGCCGGTGATGCGGGCTGACCGTCAGGGGGGCGGGATTGCCCATCACCCCGGCTTGGACCGTGACCGGGGCAAAGCCCCCCTCGGCGCGCAATTGCACGACGCCCTTCCACACCAGCCGCTGCGCGCCGTGGTCGCGGGTGATGACCAAGGCGCCGGGTGCCAGATCCTCGACCGGCATCTGGCTGCCGTCGGCCAGCGCGATGCGCGTGCCGCGGGCAAAGGCGCCGGCCACCACATCCGCCAGCCGGATCGGCCCGGGGCGCGGATCGGTGGCGATCAGCGAATAGGTGTGGCGCGGGGCAAGGGGGCTGAGCGGCAGCGCGAGGCGCCGCCCCTCGATCGCCAGCACCAGCACCTCGACCAGATCGCCGTCGGGCGCCATCAACGTCAGTCGCCCCTGAAGATCGACCGCCGCCCCGGCCCGGCCCAGATCCGACCCCTCGGCCAGCCGCCCCGAGGCCCCCTCGACCGCCAGCGCAAGGTGCAGCGTGGCGGGCCGCGCCCCGGCAGCCAGCCGGTAATAGTCGCCGCAGATGCTGTCGGCGGGGGCAGGCAGCGCGTCGCCCGCATTCGCGCCCGAGATCACGCGCAGGTCCTCGTCGGGATGCACGGCGACGACATGGGCGACCATCGCAGGCGTCCCGGCACCGGTCATCCCCGGATCGCCGTCCTGCGCGGCCCGGGCGGCAAGGCTGTGGGGCGAGGGCATGGGCGCGCTCCGATGAAAGGTCCGAGGCCCGGGGCCAATGCGGCGATCTTGGGCGACGATCTTGGGGCCTTGGGCCGGCAAGGTCAACAGGGCGGCGGACGGCGGTTGCGTTGCGCGGCAGGGATCGGGATGGTAGGTCTCGGCCGGTGACACGGGCAAGGGGGACGAGGGATGGATCTGGGCATTCGGGGCAGGCGCGCATTGGTCTGCGCCTCGTCCAAGGGGCTGGGGCTGGGCTGCGCCGAGGCGCTGGCGGCGGCGGGCGTCGATCTGGTGATGAACGCGCGCGGCGCCGAGGCGCTGGAGGCGGCGGCGGCGGACCTGCGCGCGCGCCACGGGGTCGGCGTGCAGGCAGTGGCGGCCGACATCACCACCGAGGCCGGGCGTGCATCGGTGCTGGCGGCGGCCGGGCCGGTGGATATCCTGGTCACCAACGCGGGCGGCCCGCCGCCGGGGCTCTGGAGCGACTGGACGCGCGAGGATTTCCTGAAGGCACTCGATGCCAACATGCTGACGCCCATCGCGCTGATGCAGGCGCTGTTGCCCGCAATGATGGCGCAGGGCTGGGGCCGCGTGGTCAACATCACCAGCCAGGCCGTCAAGGCGCCGATCGGCGTTCTGGGCCTGTCGAACGCGGCGCGCACCGGGCTGACCGGCTTTGTCGCGGGCACCGCGCGGCAGGTGGCGGGGTCGGGGGTGACGATCAACAACCTGCTCCCCGGCATCCACGCCACCGACCGCGCCGACGCGCTGGACATGGGGGTCGTGGCCAGGGACGGGATCACGCTGGACGAGGCGCGCGCGCGGCGCATGGCGGGAATTCCGGCCGGTCGCTATGGCACGGCCGAGGAATTCGGCGCGGCTTGCGCCTTTCTGTGCAGCCGGCAGGCGGGGTTCATCGTGGGGCAGAACATCCTGCTCGACGGCGGAGCCATCAGCACCACGCTGTGAGGGGTGAGGCGGCCCGGGGGGGGGATCGACCCCCCC
>CALEZJ010000172.1 GCA_937927885.1 uncultured Paracoccaceae bacterium
GCAATTGCCCGCCCTCGCCGGGTTTCGCCCCCTGCGCGACCTTGATTTCCAGTTCTTCGCACTGGTTCAGGTATTCCGCCGTCACGCCAAAGCGCCCCGAGGCCACCTGCTTGATCTTGGCGCTGGGGTTGTCGCCGTTGGGTTCGGGGTGGAAATGCGCCGGGTCCTCGCCGCCCTCGCCCGAGTCGGATTTGGCACCGATGCGGTTCATGGCGACGTTCAGGGTCTTGTGCTCCTCGGGGCCCAGGGCGCCCAGCGACATGCCGGGGGTGACAAAGCGTTTGCGGATCGAGGTGATCGATTCCACCTCTTCCAGCGGAACCGGACGGCCCAGGGGTTTGAAATCCAGAAGGTCACGCAGGTGGATCGGCGGATTGGCCTGCATCGCGGCGGAATACTTGCGCCACAGGTCGAAACTGGCGCGGTCGCAGGCCGATTGCAGCAGGTGCATGGTCTGTGCTTCCCAGGCGTGCTTCTCGCCCGAGCGCCGCGCCTTGTAGAACCCGCCGACCGGCAGCGGGCCGACCGGGGCCTTCCAGCCCTTGGCGTGGACTTCGTCCAGTTTCATCTGGATGCCGTGCAGGCCGATGCCGGAAATGCGGCTGTGCATGCCGGGGAAATATTCGGCCACCAAGGCGCGCGACAGGCCCACGGATTCAAAGTTCAGCCCGCCGCGATAGCTGGAGATGACCGAGATCCCCATCTTGGACATGATCTTGAGCAAGCCCGCGTCGATGGCGTCGCGGTAGCGGCGCATGGCGTCGGTCAGCGAGCCGTCCAGCAGGCCGCGCGCGATGCGGTCGGCGATGGTGTCCTGCGCCAGATAGGCGTTGACGGTGGTCGCCCCGCAGCCGATCAGCACGGCGAAATAATGCGGGTCGATGCATTCGGCCGAGCGCACATTGATGCTGGTGAAGGTTCGCAGCCCCTTGCGCGTCAGCCAGGAGTGCACCGCGCTGGTGGCCAGGATCATCGGCATGGCGACGCGGCCCGGCCCCTGGTGTTCGTCGGTCAGTACGATATGCGACGAGCCCGAGCGCACGGCATCCTCGGCTTCGGCGCGGATGCGCTCCAGCCCCAGACGCAGCGCGTCTTCGCCCGCGCCTTCGGCAAAGGTGCAATCGATGGTGGCCAGCGCCTCGCCGAACTGGCGGGCCATGACCTTGAATTCCTCGTTGGCGATAAAGGGCGATTCCAGCACCAGAATTTCCGTCTGGGCGCTGCTTTCATCAAGCACGTTCTTTAGGTTGCCGAACCGGGTCTTCAGGCTCATCACCCGCGCTTCGCGCAAGCTGTCGATCGGCGGGTTGGTGACCTGGGAGAAGTTCTGCCGGAAGTAATGGCTGAGCGGGCGGTAGACCTTTGACAGGACCGCGGGCGGGGTGTCGTCGCCCATCGAGGCGACCATTTCCTTGCCGTCCTCGGCCATCGGCGTCAGGACCTGCTCGATTTCCTCCAGCGTATAGCCCGCCGCCAGGTGCCGGCGGCGCAGTTCCTCGCCCGAGAACATCGCCTGTTCCGGCACGTCGCGCAGAAGGCTGTTCAGGTCGACGATCTTTTCGATCCAGTCGCCGAAAGGCTGGCTGGCGGCAAGGCGGTCCTTGATCGCCGTATCGCGGTAGAGCTTGCCGTCCTTCATGTCGACGGCGATCATCTGCCCCGGCCCCAGCGCGCCCTTTTCGCGCACCGCCATTTCATCGACCGGCACCATCCCGGCCTCGGAGCCCGCGATCAGCATGCCGTCGCCGGTGACGACATAGCGCATCGGGCGCAACCCGTTGCGGTCGAGCCCGCCGCAGACCCAGCGGCCATCGGTCATCGCCAGCGCGGCGGGGCCGTCCCAGGGTTCCATCACCGAGTTGCAATAGGCATACATGTCCTGCCAGGCCTTGGGCAGTTCGACGGTGGTTTTCGACCACGCTTCGGGCACCAGCATGGTTTTCGCCATCGGCGCCGACCGGCCGCCGCGCACCAGAACCTCGAACACCGCATCGAGCGCGCCGCTGTCGCTGGTGCCTGCCGGGATGATCGGCTTGATGTCCTCGGCCATTTCGCCAAAGGCGGAGCTGGCCATGCGGATTTCATGGCTGCGCATCCAGTTGACGTTGCCCTTGAGCGTGTTGATCTCGCCGTTGTGGGCCAGCATGCGGAAGGGCTGCGCCAGCCACC
>CALEZJ010000173.1 GCA_937927885.1 uncultured Paracoccaceae bacterium
CAATGAAGGCGTCGTCGCGGGCATAGACAAAGCCGGTGATCCCGCCGTTTTCCCGCGCATCGGTGGTGGCCTGGCTCAGCGCGTCCTCGGCACTGTCGCAGTCGATCACGAACCCGATCGGGCCAAAACGCTCCTCGGCGTAAAGGTCGCGCGCATCCTTGCCTACCTGGACCAGAAGCGGCGTCGCGGTGCGTGCGTCGGGGTATTCGGGATGCGCATAGGGTCGGCTTTGCAGCAGCACACGGCCTCGCTCGACAGCCTGCCCGTGCACCCAGTCGATCAAGGCCAGTGTCTGCGGCGATTGCACGGCAGCAAGGATCATCCCGGCGCGGCGTGGGTCGGCGGTCAGCGCCGCGATGGCGCCAGCCAGTTTCGCGGCAACGTCACCCCGCGAGACCGGTCCCTGCGGCGTGTCTATCACGGGTGGAAGGTAGAGGTTCTGTGGCGAGGTGCACATTTGAGCCGAGAACAGGCACATCGTTGTGGCCAGTGACCGGATGGTCGCATCGAGGTCGTCTGACCCCGCCAGAACCACGGTGTTGCAGCCCGAGGTTTCGGAAAAGGCGATGGCGGGATAAGCGTTTGCCTCGACCCATTGGCCAAAGCGGGCCGAACCGGTGAAATCCACGATGGCGCAAGCGGGGTGCTTGATCAGCACCTTGCCCAGCGGATCGGCCAGGCTGTCGACGCAAAGCGTCACCAGATTGGGGTCAAATCCGTGCTCTTCCAGCACATGACGCAGTGCCCGCACTGTCAGTGCCATCGGCAACACGCTGGCAGGATGTGGCTTCACGATCACCGCATTGCCGGTGGCAAGGCTGGCCATGATGCTGGGCCACGCGTTCCAGGTCGGAAAGCTGGCGCAGGTGAAGCAGACCGCAACGCCACGCGGGACCAGGCGATAGGTCTTTTCCAGCGTGATGTCCGACGAGCCGAAGCGGCGTGCCCAGTGCGCCTGCGGAGCGATGCTGCGCATGGCCTGTTCGGCATAGACCAGCGCCTCGATCGCGCGGTCCAGCGCGTTCACCCCCGACCCCGCATAAGCCATGTTCAGGCTCTGCCCTGCGGTGTGCATCACGGCGTGGACCATCTCGAACAAATAGTGGCGATAGATCGCATCCAGCGCGGCCATCAGCACTCGAAGGCGGGCGTCGATCCCTGCCGAGGCCCAATCGGGAATTGCGGCCTCTGCGGCCGCAAAAAGTGCGTCGGGGTCGGATCGCGGATAGGTGATACCCAGCGGGGTCTGTGTATAGGGCGAGACCTCCTCGCCCACGGCGCCGATGATGCCGGGTTGCATCAGCACAAAGGGACGGCCCAGATGCGCCTCAAACCGGGCCTGACCTTCAGCCCGCGCAAGGTCCGCGTCGGGGTATTGCGTCGGCATCTCCGGAAAAGGCGACCAGCATTCGCGGGTCTCGCAGGCCTGACGCGCCCGGGCTAGGGTGGAAAGGTCCAGCATCAGCGCCTCCACTGCAGGCGGTGATGACGGGGACCTTCCTGAGCCGACAGGGTCAGGTCGGAGCCCCGAAGATCCACCCGGCGTACCTGTTCGGAACCGACGAAATCGGGGTTCAACGACTGGCTGACGGAATGGACAACGACCGTGATGCCGTCGCGCTGTTCGATCCGCCAGCGCCCGGCATAATGGAAATAGCTTTCAAACGCCGCCAACCGTTCAGCGTCCGGTGCCTTGCGCGGATTGCCACTGGACCAGCGCGGACGCCCGGCGCGGGCGATGCAGGCCGACATTCCTCCATCTGCGGTATAGTGCAGGAGCCCCGTCGCATCCGGGCCGAAAGGATGGTTGAGACGCCCGTCGTCCTCGATCTCCCAAGCCACCAGATGCCAGGTCCCCTCCAGCATCATGCCACCTGTGCCGCGCGCAATTGATCCTCGCGCACCCAGCAGGAATGGAACCCGTGCGGCACGCGGCACGGCAGGATCACGCGGGCAACCGGACCCTTGGCAATGTCCTGCGCCGGGGTGACCCAGACCTCGGACCGGTTTTCACGCCCGTTCCAGACAAAGCCGACGACATAGCCATCGTCCTCGTCGGTGGCGCCGTCGCGCGGGGCAAAGGGTGCCTCAGAAAACCAGAATCCCTCGCCCGGGTGATAGGCCAATGCGGCGCCGGTGTGCAGATCGTACTTCACCAGCCCCGCGAAATGCGGCTGCTCCAGCGTGCGCGGACGGCCCATCAGGACGTTATAGGTCCAGCGGTTCTTGCGTCCCTGCCAGGCAGTGTTGATCATCGGGAATTCGGTGTTGAGGATGTCGTCGACGATCCCCTCGCGGGTGGCGCCGGTGGTCAGGTTCATACGCCACTGATACATTTCATAATCAGTGCCCTGTGTGCCGATGGTGAACAGCAAGCGCTGCACATCCAGCCCACCGTCATAGCCGCGCGGCATCGCATAGGGCGTGCCCAGCATGACGATTTCCACCTCGCCCTGCGCGTTCACCTCCTCCCAGGCATTCGCCACATGCAGCATGTAGCGCGGCTTGAAGGCGAACCAGCGGATCTGGTCGGGGGTGCCGTGTCGGGGGATGACCGCATAACGGGTGGGCCAATCCTGATGGAATTCAAGACTGTAGCGGCCACGCGCCAAAGCCTGCGCATTGTTCACCAGCGGGAAGTCGTGCAGGATGGTGTAATTCGGGGTAATCGCGCAATCATGAGGCAAGCGCGGACCTGGCAGTTCCACCGGCATGAAAGTCTTCAGCGAGCCATCCGCGCCGATCACCCCGTAATGCATGAACGGGTGACGGTTGCCATAGGCGAAAAACATGAATTCGCCGGTTGCCTCGTCAACCCGGGAATGGGCCGAGATCTGCAAACCGACCAGGCGCGGATCCTGCTCCAGCTTGCCCAGCGTCTGCAGGGACACCGGATCGACGGTATAGACCGAGCCGCCACGATACCACATCGAATACAGCTTGCCGTTGTGGAACTTCACATCGGTGTTCGAGGTGTTCTTCATCGCATCATCGGGCAGCGCACCCTCGGGCATGCGTTCTTTCAGACCGGGCCAAAGGGACCTGCCCGCGGCGTTCTCGGCCTTTAGCCCGTCGGTTTCTACCCAGCGGTTGCGATAGGTGGCGGTGCCGTTCTGAAAGCGCACCGAGTGCAGCATACCGTCGCCGTCGAACCAATGGTATTTCCCATGCGGCGCATGCGCGGGAGACGGACCGTTGCGTACATACATGCCATTCAGATCACTGGGCAGATCACCGATGACCTGCAGATCTTGTGCAACAGTTTCCTGGTTGTTCGGGGCAAACGGCCCAGCCATGCTTGCGTTTGGGACAAACCAGTCCTGTTCGGCGGGGATGTGATCCAGACCCATTCTCAGCCCCCCATTGCAGCGCGTGCCAGCACGCCACCGTCGCGGAAATCCACCCCGTTGGCCCAGCACGAATGCGTGCCGCTGGCCATCTGATGTGGCAATTGCACCCGACAAACGGGTCCTGCGGCGAAATCCTTGCAATCGATCAGCGCCACCTCGGATTTTCCCGTGGTCTCGTTGATGATGAAGGTCACCAGATAGCCGTCATCCTCGTCCCTGGCGTTGATGCGGGGCGCAAAGGGTGCCTCCGAGGCGAACTGCCCTTCGGGCAACTGGACCTGCCAGCTCTCGCCGGTTTTCAGGTCGTGTTTGACATAGCCGTTGAAAATGAACCAGCCAGGCACCTGCACCGCCGAATAGGCATAGCGATACGGCAGGCCCGCGTATTTCTGGTTGAACATGCCGAATTCCAGTACGCGGTCATCCAGACGCTGTTCGGTTGTCTCGCCGGTCTCCAGGTTGAACCGCCAGCGATGCAGCTTGGTGCCCATCTTGTACTGGTCGAGATAGGACATCATGCGTTCATAGCCCGGCTTTGCCCCCTCGTAATTGGTGGGCATCGGATCTTCCTGGAAATAGCCATCCAGCACGATCTCGTCGCCCTCCTCATAGGCGTTAAGCCAGTGAAGCACGAAGGTCGGCGCGGACTCGAACCAGCGGATCTGGTCAGGGCTGCCGCGCCGGGGGATAACCGCGAACCGACTGGGCAGATTCTTGTAAAACCGCACGACATGCTTGTCCTGCTTCAGCGCCTCAGGATCCCAGAACAGCGGAAAATCGTTGAGGATGGCGAAGTTCTTCGTAAAGGCCATGTCGTGCGGCAAACGGGGTCCCGGTAGCGGGATCGGCACATAATGCACCAGCCGGTCGTTGCGATCGACCACGCCGTAATGCATGTAGGGCGCCTTTTTCGAGTAGTTGAAGAACAGCAGTTCCCCGGTTTCCTCGTCAACCTTGGTATGGGCGGAAATCCCGTCCTCGGGCGACCATTCGGGCACCCCGGCCTGATCCAGGGTCAGGGGATCCAGTCGATAGCCTTCGCCGCATTGAAAATAGGTGGTCAGCGCCTTGCCTGCATGCACCACGACATCGGTGCTGGAAGCGTCCTTCAGCGCGCCATGCGCCCCCCAACCCGGGCGCTGGGACAAACCCGGGTCCTCCATCAATCCGGCCCAGAGCCTTTGGCCAGTCTGCATTTCGGCCTCTAGCCCTTTGGTGCGGATAAAACGGTTGCGATATTGTACCTTTCCATCCCGAAAGGCCGCCATGTGGATCATGCCATCCCCGTCAAACGGGTGATACCGGCTGAGCGCCTGATGGAGCGGGTTCTGTGTGTTGCGAAGATAGACACCATCGATGTCCTTGGGCACTTCTCCCTTCAGCACAACAAGGTCATCGGCGCTGACCTCTTCGTGCAACGGGGTCCAAGGCCCTTGAAGATAGGGGTGATCCCCGGGATCAATAGTGCCTTCGAACCGATTGACGATCTCGACCCGCATGGCCCGGCTCCTCTGCGGCGGCAGGAAAGATACCCTTGTTGAACTCATGTTTGCCGCAAAAGGGGAATCTGTCAACGATGTTTTCAAGCCCTCTCGGAGCACGTTGGGGCAAGGGAGGCAGCCCGGATGCCGCTACGCCATGCGGGGGCGTTCGGATCCGATCGAGTGGGGCAACCTGTCAAGGACAGGTGGTCATGCCAAACGGCGCTGCTCTTGACGTGATCCACACTCGTTTCCACGGATCAACTTCGCGCCTGACGTTCGCTGCCACGGGGAAGAGGGATCAGTGACGGGCTGACAAGAAGGACCAGCCACGGTAACAGGCAACCTGTGTGTCCGCTCAACGCCTTGCCCTAACGTATTTCCTGCAGGCGGCAGCGATCTGGCGTATCAACGGGACCCCAGAAGCCGATCTGCGATCATTGTTCCGATCGGCAGCGCCGAGGTCGCGGCGGGCGAGGGTGCATTGCAGACATGCAGCATGCGCGGCGTGTCGAGAAACAGGAAATCGTGCAACATCTCGCCCCCGGCCCCCACCGCCTGCGCCCGAATGCCCGGTGCCATCGGTTGCAGGTCGGCCAGTTCCAACGATGGGCAATACCGCTGGCATGCGGCCAGATAGCGACGCTTGAAGAGCGAATTGCCGAGCTCATCCAGACCTGGGCGCAGGTTCTGGGCGATGGTGCGCCAGAAACCGGGAAAGACCAGCATCTCGGCCGCATCGCGCAGATTGACCGCGAATTTCGCGTAACCCTCGCGCGCAAGGCCCAGCATCGCATTTGGCCCGACGGACATGCTGCCGTCGATCATCGGCGTCAGATGCACGCCCAGAAACGGCAGGCCGGGCTCGGGGACCGGATAGATCATCGCATGGGCCACTCTGGATCTTTCGGGCCTGAGGCGCCAGTATTCGCCACGAAACGGCACGATGCGGTGGCGGATGCGCAGGCCCGCCATCCGTGCCACGCGGTCGGATTGTAGCCCGGCGCAAGCCACCAGACGACGCGCGCGCAAGACCCCACCGGGCAGCCGCAGTTCGACATGATCGCCGCGCTCGACAATCCCCTCGGGCGCCGTGGAAAACCGCAGGTCGGCCCCCTGCCCGCGCAACTCTTCCGCAAGCGCCTCCAGAACGCGCGAATAGGACACGATCGCCGCCTCGGGCACCAGAATCCCCTTGAGCCCCGAGATCAGGGGCTCGCGCTCGGCAATTTCAGGCCGGGACAGCAGGCTGGCGGTGATGCCATTCTCGTCCGCACGGGCGAAGAGGGCATCCAGCCGAGGCACCTCGTCCGTGCGCGTTGCGACAATCAGCTTGCCCCGTTCCTCGAATGGAATACCATGGTGCTGGCAGAACGCCTTGGTCGCTGCCGCCCCCTCGCGGCACAGCCGGGCCTTCAGGCTACCCGGCGTGTAATAGATACCGGAATGGATCACCCCGGAATTGCGCCCGGTCTGGTGGCGACCCAGCGAGGCCTCCTTTTCCACCAGGACCAGACTGGCCCCCGGCTGACGCGCCAGCAACGCTCGCGCCGTGGCCAGCCCGACAATGCCGCCGCCAATGATGCAGAAATCGTGGATCATGGGGGCCTCCTGCACGCATGCCGAACCGCCCGGCATTCCGGTGTGATGCACAGCCCTGTCCCGTCTTGCAAGCATCGGCAGCCCTTGCATGGCGAAGTCTCTCTGGTCACGACGGTGGGTTTCGGGGCAGACTGGGCGCGGGTACAGCGGAGAAACAGGCGATGGCGAATCTGCGGTCTGTGTTGGTCCTTCTTCTTTTCTGGCCGGTTGTGGCCGGTGCCGGCCCTTTCGACGGGGTCTGGGATGGCTCGCCGGGCGCCTGCGTGCAGCCGCTGTCCGACATGCGCGCAACGATTTCCGGGGACGAGATCAGATTCTACGAATCGACCTGTCGTCTGTCCAACCCGACCGCGATCCGGGGCATGACCGATGCGGTGCTGTAT
>CALEZJ010000174.1 GCA_937927885.1 uncultured Paracoccaceae bacterium
CGATATCCGCCCCCTCGGCCCCCAGCGCCGCGGAGACCTGCGCACGCGCGCGCTCGACAAGGCCACGCGCCGCGCGGCCCTCGGCGTGGATGGAACTGGGGTTGCCCACCACATCCATCGCCGCCAGCATCGCCGCGCGCGCCTCGGGGCGCAGGGGCGCCGTGGCGTTCCAGTCCAGATAAAGCCGGATCATGCGGTGACCCGAAACAGGCCGGGCACCGCCGGGCAGGGTTTCAGCCCGTTGCCCGCCACATCCGCCAGCGTGGTCTGGTGCAGGAACACATAGACCTGCGCCGACAGGCTTTCCCACAGCCGGTTGGTCATCGACTGCGCCTGAGACCCCGACACCCCGCCCGAGGCCCCTGCCCCCATCTCCAGCGCGCTGACGCTTTCCTCGACGGCTTCCAGAACCTCGGCCACGCGGATCTCGGCAGGGTCGCGCGCCAGACGATAGCCACCGCCCGGGCCGCGCACCGAATCGACCAGACCGGCGCGGCGCAGCTTGACGAACAATTGTTCCAGATAGGCCTGGCTGACATCCTGCCTGCGCGCGATCTCGGCCAGCGCGACATGGGTGATCCCCGGCCGACGCAGCAAAAGCGCCAGATCGACCATCGCAACCATGGCATAACGCCCCTTGGTCGACAGTTTCATGCCGTAGTTCCCCGTATCCGCCCCTCAAAGGCGCAAAAACATTGACGAAGGTCACGGGGTTGCTTAACTGCTATCCCGCCGAACCCGACTCTGCGCGAGCCGGGCGCAAAGGTTAGAAACGTTCTAGATAGTCTGACTGCTTTTGTCAACAAAGAAGCCGACTCTGGAACCCTGGTGAGCGAGCACAAGGTCCCCGGATGCCAGAAGTGATTTTCGCCGGCCCTGATGGCCGTCTTGAGGGGCGCTATCACCCCCAGCCCAACCGTGACGCGCCGATTGCCATCGTCCTGCACCCGCATCCGCAGTTCGGCGGGACGATGAACAACAAGGTGGTCTATAACCTGCATTACGCCTTCCACTCGCTGGGCTTTTCGGTCCTGCGGTTCAATTTCCGCGGTGTCGGGCGGTCGCAGGGTGAATACGACATGGGCATCGGCGAATTGTCGGATGCCGCCTCGGCGCTGGATTACCTGCAGGCGATGAACCAGAATTCGCGGGCCTGCTGGGTCGCGGGGTTCAGCTTTGGCGCCTGGATCGGCATGCAGCTCTTGATGCGCAGGCCCGACATCACCGGCTTCGTGTCGATCGCGCCGCCGGCAAATCTCTATGATTTCAGCTTTCTCGCGCCCTGCCCGGCCTCGGGGCTGATCGTCAACGGCACCGCCGACCGCATCGCGCCCCCCAAGGACGTCGCCGGTCTGGTGGCCAAACTGCACGAGCAAAAGGGCATCACCATCACCCACCAGCAGATCGAGGGCGCGGATCACTTTTTCCGCGACGAAGAGGCGCACATGCAGCCGATGCTGGACACGGTGAAAAGCTATGTCCGCCGCCGCCTCTCGGAAGTCACGCGCTGAGCGAGGCCGCCGTCAAAGCCGCCGATCCGGGCAACAGCGCCGGTTCGGCGGCAAAAATACCCCCCTTTTGTCAACAATCCTGTCCAAGCCCGCCCGCTTTTGGCCCTGATCTGCTGCGAAACCCTGGTCCGAGGCGCCCCCGAAGGGCCCGAGTGGAACAACCGCGCAGGCGGAAACAGAGCAGGAGCAGGACATGAGAAACACCCGTTCGATGACCTTCGACCAGGGCACCGCCAGCCTCAGCGGCTGGATGCCCACCGCGATTGCCAAGGATTCGATGCCGATGAACGTTCAGGATCTTCGCGAAGCCATCCTCAGGCATCTCGAATTCTCGCAGGGCAAGGACCTCGCGCATGCGTCGGTGTTCGACATGCGCATGGCGCTGACTCTGGCCATCCGCGACAAGGTGATCGAACCCTGGTTCCGCGCCACCCGCGCCACCTATGCGGCGCAGTCAAAGCGCGTCTATTACCTGTCGATGGAATTCCTGATCGGACGTCTTCTGGAAGACGCGGTGATGAACCTTGGCCTGACCGACCTTGCGCACGAGGCGATCGCCGGGCTGGGCCATGATTTCCGCACCGTGGTCGATGATGAACCCGACGCGGCGCTGGGCAATGGCGGGCTGGGGCGTCTGGCAGCCTGTTTCCTCCACAGCATGTCCACCCTGGGCT
Organism: uncultured Paracoccaceae bacterium; assembly: GCA_937927885.1. Lineage (GTDB taxonomy): Bacteria > Pseudomonadota > Alphaproteobacteria > Rhodobacterales > Rhodobacteraceae > Pararhodobacter. Next base: position 2,186 of record CALEZJ010000174.1, read on the forward strand.
GCCCCGCCTATGGCTATGGCATCCGCTATGAACATGGCCTGTTCCGTCAAAGCTTTGGCCCCGATGGCCGCCAGGTCGAAGAGGCCGAGGACTGGCTGCGCCAGCAGCACGGCTGGGAATTCCCCCGCCCCGAGGCCGCCTTTCGCATCGGCTTTGGCGGCGAGGTGGCCGAAGACGGACGCAGCGCCATCTGGACCCCGTCGGATGCGGTGATCGCCAAGGCCTATGACACGCCGGTGATCGGCTGGCAGGGCAAATGGGCCAACACCCTGCGTCTTTGGGGCGCGGAACCGGTGCGGGCCTTTGACCTGGGCGCCTTCAACAAGGGCGATTTCGCCGGCGCCGCCGCCCCCGAGGCCCTGGCCCGCACCATCAGCCGCGTGCTTTACCCCGACGACACCACCGAGCAGGGCAAGGAACTGCGGCTGAAACAGGAGTTCTTCTTTACCGCCGCCAGCCTGCGCGACATCCTGCGCCGCTTCTCGGCGGAACACAGCGACCTGCGTGCCCTGCCCAGCCGTGTTGCCATCCAGATGAACGACACCCACCCGGCCATCGCAGGCCCGGAACTGGTGCGCCTGTTGCACGATGAACGCGGCATGACCTTTGACGACGCGGTCACCACCGCCCGCGCCTGCCTGGGCTACACCAACCACACGCTCATGCCCGAGGCGCTGGAACGCTGGCCGGAAACCCTGATGGCCCGGGTCCTGCCGCGCCACATGCAACTGATCGAGCGCATCGACGCCCAGCACGCAAGGCAGCACCCCAACCGCCGCTCGACCATCCTGGAAAAGGGCGAGGTCAAGATGGGCGAACTCAGCTTCATCATGGCGAACCGCGTCAACGGTGTCTCGGCGCTGCACACCGAGTTGGTGAAATCGACGGTCTTTGCCGATCTGCACGCCCTGCACCCGGATCGCATCGTCAACCAGACCAACGGCATCACCCCGCGCCGCTGGGTCAAGGGCGCCAACCCGCGCCTGTCGTCGCTGATCACCGAAACCATCGGTTCGGGCTGGGAGGACAACCTCGAACGCCTGTCCGAGATGGAGCCCGCCATCGCCACCCGTGCCTTCCGCGACCGCTTTGCCGCCGTGAAGGCCGAGAACAAGGCGCATCTGGCCGACTGGATCGGCCGCGACATGGGCATCGCCATCAACCCGCGCGCCATGTTCGACGTGCAGATCAAGCGGTTCCACGAATACAAGCGCCAGCATCTGAACATCCTGGAAACCATCGCGCTCTGGCAGGCGATCCGCGAGAATCCGAACGCAGGCTGGGCGCCGCGCGTCAAGATTTTCGGCGGCAAGGCGGCTCCGGGCTATGTGATGGCCAAGGAAATCATCCACCTGATCAACAATGTCGCCCGCATCATCAACGCCGACAAGGTGACGCGCGACCTTTTGACCGTGGTCTATCCGCCCAACTACAACGTCACCATGGCCGAGCGCCTGATCCCGGCCGCCGACCTGTCCGAGCAGATTTCCACCGCCGGCAAGGAAGCCTCGGGCACCGGCAACATGAAGTTCAGCCTGAACGGCGCGCTGACCATCGGCACGCTCGACGGCGCCAACGTGGAAATCCGCGATCTGGTCGGGGCGGAGAACTTCTTCCTCTTCGGCATGACCACCGACGAGGTGGTGGCCCGGCGCCGCAACCCGCACCACCAGGCCGAGGCAATCGCCGCCAGCCCGCGCCTGTCGGCGGCCATCGCGCTGATCGAGGCGGGCGCCTTCTCCAACGGCGACCGCAGCACCTATCAGGGTCTGATCCAGAACCTGCGAACGCATGATTACTTTACCGTCTGCGCCGACTTCGACAGCTACTGGGATGCCCAGCGCCGCGTCGATGCCGCCTGGTTCGACGCCGACGACTGGACCCGCATGGCCGCGCTGAACTGCGCCCGGACCGGCTGGTTCAGTTCGGACCGCACGATCAAGGGGTACATGCGGGATGTCTGGTCGATCAAGCCGATGATCTGACCCCGGCCCTGGCACCGGCAGGGTTAACATAACGATTGAAAACCGCCCGGACCTGCGCCACTAATTGGCATGGTCCGGGCAAATTCTTCTTTATCTAGCGGTATTTCAGCAAGTGACATGGCCGATATTGTGTCGGGTCGTGTCGCGGATGCCTTCAGCGTCCTTGGCCCGCGCCATCGGGGGCGCCCCGGCCATCTGGTCGTCTTCGATCCCCATGCGGTAACGATGATAGCGCTGACACCCTCGGGCCCGGTGCCGCTGGAACCGCTGGGCGATGGCGTTTTCGCGGGCGATCTGGGACGGCGGCGCAAGTATCGCCTGCAAGGCTCGGACGGCGCGCGTCAGTGGGAGTTCGACGATCCCTACCGCTTTGGCCCTTTGCTGGGCGACATCGACCTGCACCTGATCGCCGAAGGCACGCACCGGCAGCTCTGGCAGGCGCTGGGCGCGCATCCGCGCACGCACGACGGGGTGGCGGGCGTGCATTTCGCCGTCTGGGCCCCGAATGCGCGGCGCGTCAGCGTGGTCGGCCCCTTCAACGCCTGGGACGGGCGGCGCGCGGTGATGCGGCGGCGCGGTGCGGGCGTGTGGGAGATCTTCCTGCCCGGCCTTGTCCCCGGCGAGCCCTACAAATACGAGATCCTGCCCCAGCACGGCGCCCCGGTCCTGAAAGCCGATCCGCTGGCCACGCGCACCGAGGTGCCGCCCGCCACCGCCTCGATCATTCCCGCCCCGCAGGCGCATCGCTGGCATGACGGCGCCTGGATGGCCGAAAGGGCAGGCCGCAACCGGCGCGAGGCGCCGATTTCCATCTACGAGGCGCATCTGGGGTCCTGGCGCCACCGTGACGGGCGCGCGCTGACCTACCGCGAGGCGGCGCTGGAGCTGGTCGATTACGCGCATGACATGGGGTTCACCCATCTCGAACTGATGCCACTGGCCGAATATCCCTTTGGCGGCAGTTGGGGGTATCAGCCGACCGGCATGTATGCCCCCACCAGCCGCTTCGGCAGCCCCGACGATCTGCGCGCGCTGATCGACGCCGCGCACCAAAAGGGCATCGGCGTGCTGATGGACTGGGTTCCGGCACATTTTCCCACCGATGCGCATGGATTGGCCACCTTTGACGGCACGCATCTTTATGAACATTCCGACCCGCGTGAAGGGTTTCACCCCGACTGGAACACGCTGATCTACAATCTGGGTCGGCGCGAGGTGAAGAACTACCTCACCGCCAATGCGCTCTACTGGCTCAAGGGGTTCCATCTGGACGGGCTGAGGGTCGATGCCGTGGCCTCGATGCTGTATCGCGATTACTCGCGCGCGCAGGATCAGTGGATTCCCAACAAGGACGGCGGGCGCGAGAACCACGAATCCATCGCCTTCCTGCAAGAAATGAACATGCTGGCTTACGGCGAGGGGCCGCAGGGCCTGATGACCGTGGCCGAGGAATCGACGGCCTGGCCCGGTGTCACGCGGCCGGTGCATGACGGGGGGCTGGGCTTCGGGTTCAAATGGAACATGGGTTGGATGAATGACACCCTGCGCTATATCGAACACGACCCGATCCACCGCCGCCACCATCACGACCTGATGACCTTCGGCCTGGTCTATGGATTCTCCGAGAATTACATCCTGCCGATCAGCCATGACGAGGTGGTGCACGGCAAGGGCGCCATGCTGGAAAAGATGCCGGGCAGCCCTGCGGAAAAGCTGGCGAACCTGCGCGCCTATTATGGCTTCATGTGGGGGCATCCGGGCAAGAAGCTGCTGTTCATGGGCTGCGAGATCGCTCAGGGCCGCGAATGGAACCATGACCGCGAACTGGACTGGGGCCTGCTCGACGACCCTGCCCATGCCGGGCTGCAACGGCTGGTGCGCGATCTGAACACGCTCTACCGCGCGCATCCGGCGCTGCACGTCCTCGATGCCGACGCCGCCGGGTTCCAGTGGATCGACCGCGAGGCGCGGGCGGAATCGGTGTTCTCGTGGCTCAGGCTGGGCGGGGCCGGCCAGCCACCCGTCGCCGTCGCCTGCAATTTCACCCCGGTCGAACGCCGCTGGACGCTGGGCCTGCCCCAGGCCGGACGCTGGCGCGAAGTGCTCAATACGGATGCCGCCCTTTATGGCGGGGGCAATCGTGGTAACCTCGGCGCGGTCGAGGCCCTGCCCGGCGCGCATCAGGGCCAGCCCTTTGCCGCCCAGATTGTCCTGCCC
>CALEZJ010000175.1 GCA_937927885.1 uncultured Paracoccaceae bacterium
CCCCCCTCGGCCTGCGGCCTCACCCCCCTGAGGATATCCGGGGCATAACGATCGGGGCGGGGGTGGTCCAGTCGCCATGGCGCGCCTGCCAGAGGGTGAGGGCGGCGACGGCGGCGGTATCGGCGCGCAGGATGCGCGGGCCAAGGCTGAGGCGGCGCATGAAGGGCAGTGCTGCGAGGCGGGTTTTCTCGACCGGGGAAAAGCCGCCCTCGGGGCCGATGAGGATGGCAGCGGGCGCTGGCGCGGGTTCGGGCGGCGAGGGGGCTTGGGCGAGAGATTCGTCGGCCCACCACAGGCTGCGCCCCTGTGGCCAGCGGGCGAGGAGCCGGGCGAGAGGTTCGAGATCGGCAACCTCGGGGACAAAGGTGGCGCCGGATTGCTCGGCGGCCTCGATCGCATGGGCTTGCAGCCGGTCGCGGCGGATGCGTTCGGAATTGGTGAAATCGGTCTGCACCGGCAGGATGCGCGCGGCCCCCAGTTCGACGGCCTTTTCGACGATGAAATCGGTTCGGGCCTTCTTGATCGGGGCGAACAGCAGCCACAGGTCGGGCGGTGGCAGCGGGGGGGCGGTCTGGGCCTCGCAGATCAGGGTGACGGCGCGTTTTGCCGATTGCGCAATCCTTGCGCGCCATTCGCCGTGCTGGCCGTTGACCAGGGCAATTGCGTCGCCCGGACCCAGCCGCATCACCGAAGTGAGGTAATGCGCCTGCTCCTGTGACACAGCAACCGGTTGCCCTGCGGCAAGGGGTTGCTCTAGATAGAGGCGCACCCTGGGGCGGGTCTCGCTGGCGGGGGTATGATCGGACATGGACGCGACATTATGACCGGGACGGAGCAGAATCCAGAGGCTGGGGCCGGGCGGACACCGCAGGATGCCGCGTCCGGGGACCCGGTGCAGGGCAACCCCGAGCCGGGTGCGATCGCCGACCGCGTCGCGGGGAGTTGGGTGGACACCCACGCGCCCGAGGATCTGCGCCCCTATCTGCGCCTGAGCCGCGCCGACCGGCCGATCGGCACCTGGCTGCTGCTGTTGCCCTGCTGGTGGGGAACCCTGTTGGGTGCGCTGGCGATGCCCGAGACGCGGGGCCTCTTGACTGTCTGGATCATGATTGCCTGCGCTGCCGGGGCCTTCCTGATGCGGGGCGCGGGCTGCACCTGGAATGACATTTCCGACCGCGACATCGACCCTCTGGTCGCGCGCACGCGCAACCGGCCGCTGGCCTCGGGGCAGGTCACATTGCGCGAGGCGTTGATCTGGATGGCGTTCCAGATGGTGGCGGCATTCCTGATTCTGCTGACCTTCAACCATGCCGCCATCGTGCTGGGGGTGCTGGCCCTGTTGCCGGTGGCGATCTATCCCTTTGCCAAGCGCTTTACCTGGTGGCCCCAGGCCTTTCTGGGGCTGGCCTTCAACTGGGGCGCGCTCTTGGGCTGGACGGCGCAAACCGGCTCGCTGGGCTGGCCTGCGGTCATCCTGTATCTTTCGGGGATCGCCGGGACGCTGTTCTACGACACGATCTATGCCCATCAGGACCGCGAGGATGATGCGATGATCGGGGTCAAATCGACCGCGCGGCTGTTTGGCGAGCAGACCGAGAACTGGCTGCGCGGATTTCTGGTCGCCTCGGTCGTGCTGATGTCGCTGGCGGTGATCTATGCGCTGGCGCGGCTGGCCGACCCTCTGCGTCTGTCGCTGGTACTGGCCGGTGCCTGGGCTTACGGCGCGCATTTGAACTGGCAACTTTCGCGGCTGAACATCCATGACGGCGCGCTGTGCCTGCGGCTGTTCCGGTCGAACCGGGATGCGGGGCTGATCGTTGTGCTGTTTTTCGCCGCCGCTCTGATGGTGTGATTGCATCACGGGGCGCATGGGTCTAGGTCAGGACCTGACCCTGAAACTGCCCCGGACTGCCGATGCCGCGCGTCTCCAAGATCGTTTCTGTCCTGGCTTTCGTGCTGGCCGGGCTTCTGGCCTATTCGGCGGCGGTGGGGCTGGCCAATCTGGTCGAGCGGCGCACCGCCAAGGCCCTGCGCAACGCGCTGGCCGCCCAGGGGATCGGTTGGGTGCAGATCGTGCCGGACGGGCTGACGGTCGCGCTTTCGGGCACCGCGCCGGACGAAAGCGCGCGCATCCGGGCCCTGCAGGTTGCGGGGCAGGTGGTTGATGCTTCGCGTATTCTGGAAACGCTGGTGGTGCCACAAAGCAACGCGGTGGTGGCGCCGGTCTTTCGCATCGAGATCATGCGCCAGCGCGGCGAGATTTCGGTGATCGGTCTGGTGCCGACGGGCGAAGGGGACGAGGCGATCTCGACCCGGCTGGCCGCGGCGCTGCCGGGGGCGCGCATTGCCGACATGGTGCAAACCGCCGAAAACGCGGTGCCGGGCGGCTGGGTGGCGGCCGAGGCCTTTGCCCTCGCGGCGATCCAGCGGTTTGACGTGGGGCGGGTGTCGGTCAGTTCCGGGCGCATCCTGGTCGAGGCGCTGGTCGACAGCCCCGAAGCGCGGCGGCGGCTGGAGGCCGATCTGCGGGCGATCGCGCCGCGCGGCCAGGTGCTGACGCTGGAACTGGTCGCGCCGCGTCCGGTGGCGGCGCCATTCCTGCTGCGCGTCGAGGCCGAGGCGGGCGTGTTGCGGCTGGCCACCTGCTGGGCTGACACCGAAGCCGCGCAGACGGCGATCTCGGAGGCGCTGCGCGCGGCGGGCACCGAGGGACGGTTGACCTGTCCGCTGGCTCTGGGGGCACCCTCGCCGCGCTGGGGCGAGGCGGCGGTCGCCTCGATCACCGCGCTGGCCGGACTGGGCGACGGCGAATTGACGATGTCGGATGGCTCTGTCCTGCTGAGCGTGGCGCATGATCTGCCGGATGCGGTCCTGGACCCGGTGGTCGGTCGACTGGAGACCCGCTTGCCGTCGGCTTTCCGGTTGACGGTTCGACGCGAGGACCCGCCCGAATCGGCGACGGCGCAAGGCTCGCTTGCGCCCGAGATCGCGTTAACCCTGTCGCCCGAGGGGCGATTGGCCATCGAAGGGCGCCTGCCTGACGAAAGGGTGCGCAACACGGTTCGCAGCTTTGCCAGCGCGCGCTTTGGTGCCGAGGCGGTCGCGCTGTCGGCGCGCCTCGATGCGGATCTGCCCTCGGGCTGGTCGGTGCGGGTGCTCTCTGCGCTGGAAGCGCTGGCCGAACTGCACCACGGTGCAGCGCGGGTTCAGGCTGATCGCATCACCCTGCGCGGGGTGTCGGGCAATCCCGACGCGGGCGCGCAGGTGACCCAGGTGTTGCTGGCGGCTCTGGGTCCTTCCGCGCAGATCAGCGTCGATGTCACCTATGACGAGGCGCTGGACCCGGTTGCCAACGCGCCCACGCCCGACAATTGCGAGGCCCGCGTGCGCGGTGTGCTGGCCACGCGGCAGATCGCCTTCGCGCCCGGCTCTGCCGACATCAGCGAGGCGGGCGGGCGCGTGATCGACGCCATCGCCGAGGTGCTGCGCGAATGCGGCGAGTTGCCGTTCGAGGTCGCGGGCCACACCGACAGCCAGGGCCGCGCGGAAACCAACCGCAACCTCAGCCAGGCCCGCGCCGAGGCGGTGATCAACGCGCTGCTGGCGCGCCGCGTTCTGGTGGCCTCGCTGGTGGCGCGCGGATATGGCGCCGATCGACCGATTGCCGACAATTCCACCGAGGCCGGGCGCGAGGCCAACCGTCGCATCGAGTTCACCCTGATCCGCCCCGAGCCCGAGCCCGAGCCCTTTGATCCCGCGCTGGAGGCCCAACTGGTCTTCGAGCCCCGCACCCCCGATGCCGACACGGTCCGTCCGCGTCAGCGCCCGGGCAGCGCCTTGCCGCAGGATGTCGAACCCACCATCGGCAGTGGCGACGACGACCACGACCACGATCACGACCAATGAAGGCCCCGGACATCCCATGAACCGCACCGAGTTCGTCATCGTCACCCTCATCCTGCTCAGCGGCGCCTTTGCGCTGGGCTGGTTCTTCAACTGGCTGGTGCATCGCTTCACCCGGGTCACCCAGTCCGATCTGGGGGAACTTGAACGCATGGCGCAGGCCCTGCACGAGGCCGAGGAAACCCGCGACCAGGCGATTGCCTATATCCACCACCGTGACGAGGAGGTGCGACGCGAGAGCGCGCAGTTGCAGGCCGAACTGCGCGCCGCGATGGACGGACTGCGCGAGGCGCGACAGGAGGTCGTCTATCTGCGCCAGCAACTGGAGGGTCACGGCTCTTGAACACAACGGCGCGAGCGGGGGTTGCCCGGACCCCGCGGCGCGGGCAGGATGCGCGCATGGTGAAAACACGCTCTTGCCCGGATCTTTGTGGGTGGCGAACGCGGCTGGTCGCGGCCTCGATCGCTGTGGCCATTGCTGTTCCGGTGCCGCTGTTCGCGCAATCCGTCCCACCCGCGCCACCGGCCATCGCAGCCGTCCCCGCACCGGTGACCAACCCGCGCGCCCTGCCCGAGGCGGCCGCGCGCATCGAGGCCATGCTGTCGCGCGGCCAGCACGACGAGGCGCTGGTCGCCGCGCGCGACTTTCTGCGTCAGGTCACCGCGCGCACCGGATTTGGCGTCACCAATGCCCGCCTGACCGCCGCCCCGGCCGAGGGCTTTGGCATGTACACGCCGCGCCGCGACGGGGTCTATCGGCCCGGAGAGCCGGTCTATGCCTATGTCGAGGTCTATGGTTTCAGCATGACGCCGCAGCCCGATGGCTCCAACCGGCTGCTGTTCGACGTGTCGTTCACGCTTGATTCGCTGGACGGGCGCCAGATGACCGATGGTCTGATCCCGATGGGCGAGGTGCGTCTGGACAGTTTCAGCCAGCCGGTGGACGGCTTTTTCCACCTGACCTATCGTGTGACTGGCGCCGAGGGGTCTTTCCTGCTGCGCACCGAGGTGATCGACCGCGCGAGCGGTCAGCGTGCCGAATTCCGCCTGCCCGTGGAATTCGTCGAACCGCGGGCGGCGCTGGGAGGGAAGTAGGACCGGGCGATTCCTAAGGGCCGGGCTGCCATCGGGCCAGGGCGGCCTCGTCCTGATCGCGGGCCTCGACCCAGGCTTCGCCTAAGGGGCCGAATTCCTTCTTCCAGAACGGTGCGCGGGATTTCAGGTAATCCATCAGGAATTCGGCAGCGGCAAAGGCCTCGGCGCGATGGGGGCTGGCGGTGGCGACCATCATGATCGCCTCGCCCGGACCCATCGCGCCGAACCGGTGCAGGATCAATGCCTCGGTCAGGGTCCAGCGGGCGCGGGCTTCGGTTTCGATGGCGGCCAGCGCGGTCTGGGTCATGCCGGGGTAATGTTCGATCTCCATGCCGCGCAGGGCGCCGCCGTTGTCGCGCACGAGGCCAAGAAAGGTCACGACAGCCCCGGCGCCGGCCGCGCCCGCGGCAAAGGCCGCGCATTCGGCGCCATAGTCAAAGGGCTCGGCCTGCACGCGCACCGCCATCGCCCCTATCCCCCGGTCATCGGCGGAAAAAACGCGACCTCGCGCACACCGGCCAGCGGTGCGCTGAAATCGCTCAACTGTTGATCCAGCGCGACGCGCACCGCCCGCAGGTCAGAAAACGCCAGCGCATAGCGATCCTCGCGGGTTCGCAATTCTGCCACCAGATCCGCGACTGTCGCAGCCTCGGTCGTGACGCTTTCTCGCGGCAGGCCGATGCGTTCGCGCAGCCAGGCGAAATAGAGGATGGTCAGTGTCATTCCTTGACATCCCGCAGGTGGGGAAGGGCCTTGCGCAGATAGTCCCAACCGGTGATCGCCGTCAGCGCCGCCGCGAACCAGATCATCAGCAGCCCAACGGTCCAGACCACCTCGCCCGACACATTGGCCAGCGACAGCACGTTCAGATCGGCGTCGATCCCGGTCTGCCGCATTTCCGCGATCAGGGCGCGGTTGCGGGCCAAGGCCTGTTCACGCACATATTCCAGCCCCATCGCGGCAAAGAGCGTGGCAATCGCCAGCATCTGCGCGGTGGTTTTCCACTTGGCAAGTTTCGTGACCTTCAGGTGCAGCGAGGCATTGCCGAGGTATTCGCGCAGCCCCGACACGAAGACCTCGCGAAACAGGATCAGCGTGGCGGGCAGGATCAGCCAGGGGTCCATTCCGGAATAGCCGGTGATGACCAGCAGCGCGATCACCACCATCATCGCGATGACGACCATCGCCTTGTCGGCGATCGGGTCGAGCATGGCACCGATCCGGCTTTCCTGCCGCCAGAGGCGGGCGAGATAGCCGTCGAAATAATCGGTGATCGCCGCGACCACGAACAGGACCAGTGCCGCCCAGTCCGCCCAGGGCCGGGCGAAATAGAGGAACATGATCGCAACCCCCGGCGCCGCAATCAGGCGCAGGACGGTCAGGATATTGG
>CALEZJ010000176.1 GCA_937927885.1 uncultured Paracoccaceae bacterium
GCAATCCCCATCATGGTATATGGCCCGCCGTCAACGTCGGGGACGCGCGATGCGGCGGGGGGGATCTTTGGTGTGACCAAGGGGCTGATCCGTGAATTCGGCGACCAGCGCGTGATCGACACGCCGATCTCCGAAAGTGCGATTGTCGGCATGGCGAACGGCGCCGCGCTGGCAGGGATGCGCCCGGTGGCGGAACTGATGTTCGCGGATTTCGTCGGGGTAGCGCTGGACCAGATCTTCAATCAGATGGCAAAGTTCCGCTACATGTTCGGCGGCAAGGCCAAGGCGCCGGTGGTGTTGCGCATGTCCTATGGCGCCGGCATGAATGCGGCCGCCCAGCACAGTCAGACGATCTATCCCATGCTGTCTGCAGTGCCGGGACTGAAAGTGGTGGTGCCGTCAAACCCCGCCGACGCCAAGGGGATGCTGGCCGCCGCGATCCGCGACGACGATCCGGTTATCTTCATGGAACACAAGGCGCTCTATTCCGCCAAGGGCGAGGTCCCCGACGGAGAGTATGTTGCACCCCTGTGGGGCGCATCTCTGGTGCAGTCGGGCAAGGATGCCACCGTCGTGGCGATGGGTCGCATGGTGCCCTTTGCCGCCAAGGCGGTGACAAAGCTGGCGACCGAGGGTATTACCTGCGACCTGATAGACCTTCGCGCCACTTCGCCCATCGACGAGGAAATGATCCTGGAAAGCCTGTCGCTGACCGGGAGGCTCGTGGTGGTGGACGAATCAAACCCGATCTGTTCCATCGCCTCGGAAATCGCTGCGATTGCAGCAGAAAAGGGCTTTGCCCATCTGCGCGCCCCGGTGCAGCGGGTCACCGCGCCTCACACGCCGGTGCCTTTCGCGCGTGAACTCGAACGCCTCTATGTCCCCGGCCCGGACCGGATCGAAGCCGCCATCCGCAAGGCCGTGAAGGGAGTCTGACCATGACCCGCATCCATCCCGTGACGCTGCCGAAATGGGGTCTGGAAATGTCCGAAGGGCTGGTCGCCAAATGGCTGGCGACCGAAGGCGCCGACATAGCCAGTGGCACCGACCTGGTCGACATCGAAACCGACAAGATCGTCAACACGCTGGAAAGCACGGCTCAGGGGGTGCTGCGGCGCATCGTGGTTCCTGCCGGTGAGACGGTTCCGGTTGGCGCTCTGATTGCCGTCCTCGCCGATGCGGCAACTCCCGAGGCCGAGATCGCCGCCTTCGTGCGCGACTATCGGCCCGTTGATGCCT
>CALEZJ010000177.1 GCA_937927885.1 uncultured Paracoccaceae bacterium
GTTTTCATTGTGCGACCGGCCGAATTGCCTATAGTCGGCTTTTAGAAATCGCGTTCGACAGAAGACGCACACCCAAAACTGCCAGCCACCTGGGGGGGAGGCGATGATCCGTTCCGAACTGATCCAGAAACTTGCCGATGCCAATCCGCATCTCTATCAGCGCGACGTCGAGCGCATTGTGAACACGTTCTTTGAAGAGATCACCGAGGCTCTGGCACGCGGAGAGCGGGTCGAGTTGCGTGGGTTCGGTGCCTTCTCGGTCAAGAAGCGCGATGCCCGTGTCGGCCGCAACCCGCGCACGGGCGATGCGGTAGAGGTCGACGAAAAATGTGTGCCTTTCTTCAAGACTGGCAAGCTGTTGCGCGACCGGCTGAATGGTCTCGAACCCTGAGGCCAAAGGATGAAAGCCCTCCGCTATGCCCTTCTCGCGCTGGTGCTGGCGCTGTGTGTCACCGTCGCACTGGCAAATCGCGCGCCAGTGACGGTGGCGCTGTGGCCAGACACGGTCAGCGCCTTTGCCGGATTTGGCCTTTCGCTCACGCTGCCGCTGTTCGTGTTGATCGGCGGGGCGGTCGGACTGGGGCTGGTGCTGGGGCTGGTTTGGGAATGGCTGCGCGAACGCGGCTTGCGGGTCGAAGGTGCGCGGGCTCGCCGCGATCTTGAGCGTCTGCGCGCCGGACATGCGCCGGGCACCCCGGGCGTGGCGGCCAGTCCTGCGCGCGATCAGGTGCTTGCGATTCTCGACGGCAAGGACAACTGACGCGATGTCGACCAGGGTCAAGATCTGCGGCCTGACGCGGCTGGCAGACCTCGACGCGGTAGTCGTCGCTGGCGCGGCCTATGTCGGGTTCAACTTTTTTCCCAAGTCGCCCCGTTTTCTGGCAACCGCGCAGGCGCGCACCCTGTCGCTGGCGGCGCCTCCTGGTCTGGCGCGGGTCGGGCTGTTCGTCGATGCCGAGGATGCGCAGATCGACGCGGTCCTGGCGGAAGCGCCGCTGGACATGCTGCAACTGCACGGGCGCGAGAGCCCCGAGCGCATGGCGCACCTGCGTGCCCGCCATGGTTTGCCGCTAATCAAGGCGGTCGGCGTGGCCGATTCCGCGGACCTGCCCGCGCTGGTCGACTATGGCCGGGTCGCCGACATGCTGCTGGTCGATGCCAAGCCCCCGAAGGATGCCGTGTTGCCGGGCGGCAACGGGCTGGCCTTTGACTGGCGTTTGATTGCCGGGCGGCGCTGGCCTTGTCCCTGGATGCTGGCGGGGGGCCTTGATGCCGGGAATGTCGCCGAGGCCATAGCGTTGACCGGGGCGCGGCAGGTCGATGTGGCGTCCGGGGTCGAAAGCGCGCCGGGGGTCAAGGACGCAGCCAAGATCGCGGCGTTTTGCGCCGCTGCGTCTCGATAGGGGGTGAGATGGGCCTTCTGAGCAAGGGTTTTGTCTTTCTGGCTGTCGCCGCCATGGGCGCGGCACTGGCCACCCGGCCCGACGTGAATCAGGTGCACGCCCTGTATGCCGATCGCCTGATTGCCCAACTCGAGGACGGCGCGATCCCGTACACCGACCTCGTTGCCGCGGCGTCGCTGCTGGTCGCCTGCACGATCTCGCCCGAACAATGTGCCCGGGAGATCGAGAGGACGGCGTCGTTGCGGTACACCAACCGGTATCTGTGGGCCTCGGTCCGGTTGCAGGCGCCAGGCATTGAGGCGGTGAATTGCACGGCGGCGCTGAACCGACTGTTCTGCTGACCCGCCGGGCGCCGTCCGCAGGCTTGCCTAACCGGTCCTTGCGCACTACCACAGCACAAACGCTGTGGAGCCCGCACCATGCCCGAAGACCTGATCAATTCCTTCATGACCGGCCCGGACGAGCAGGGTCGTTTTGGTATCTTTGGCGGGCGTTTCGTCTCGGAAACGCTGATGCCGCTGATTCTGGATCTTGAATCGCGCTATGAGCACGCCAAGACCGACCCCAGCTTCTGGGCTGAGATGGACGATCTGTGGAAGCACTACGTTGGCCGTCCCAGCCCGCTCTATTTCGCCCCCCGTCTGACCGCGCATCTGGGTGGCGCCAAGGTCTACATGAAGCGCGACGAGCTGAACCACACCGGGGCGCACAAGATCAACAACGTCCTTGGCCAGATCATTCTTGCCCGCCGCATGGGCAAGACCCGAATCATCGCAGAAACCGGTGCGGGTCAGCACGGGGTGGCGACGGCGACGGTCTGCGCCAAGTTCGGCCTGAAATGTGTGGTCTACATGGGGGCGACTGACGTCGAGCGTCAGGCGCCCAACGTGTTCCGGATGCGCCTGTTGGGGGCCGAGGTAGTTCCCGTGACCTCGGGTCGTGGCACGTTGAAGGATGCGATGAACGATGCGCTGCGCGATTGGGTGACCAATGTGCGCGACACGTTCTATTGCATCGGCACGGTTGCGGGGCCGCACCCCTATCCGGAGATGGTCCGCGATTTCCAGTCGATCATCGGCAAGGAAGTGCGCTGGCAACTGGCCGAG
>CALEZJ010000178.1 GCA_937927885.1 uncultured Paracoccaceae bacterium
GGTCGGTGGGCGAAAAGCACGGGCTGAAGGGCGTGGGCGCGCGGGCGCAGAACTGGCTGCGTCAGGAGAAGAGCTATCGCGCCTTCGGCAACGAGCTTGGCCGCGACGCGACGCCGCTGGAGGCGGCGCTCGACCGCTTCGTGGACCTGTCGAAAGAGTTCCGCGGCAAGGCGAAGATGCTGGAAACCGGCATCCGCGCCAAGTGCTGCACCCTGTTGATCGATGGCCCGTCCGATGCCGATCCCTGGGGCAAGGAGGCGCTGCTGCTGGACGGCCAGAAGGTGGGCCGCCTGACCTCGGGCGGGTATTCGGTGGCCTTCGGCAAGCAGATCGGCATGGGCTATGTGCGCCCCGATCTGGCGACGGTCGGCACAAGGCTGAAGGTGCGTATGCTGCGGCAGGAATGGGACGCGGTCGTGGTCGAGGACAGTCCCTATGACCCCACGAACGCCGTGATCCGGAAGGATGGCTGACAGGGTAGGGTGGGGTTCAACCCCACCCTACAGGAACAGGCGGAGGATTGCGGGGGCAATGATCGCGGTCAGGATCGCGTTCAGCCCCATGCCGATCCCGGCGAAGGCCCCCGCCGACGGATGGACCTGAAACGCCCGAGCGGTGCCGATGCCATGTGCTGCCGTGCCCACGGCGAGCCCGCGCGCGCGCCAGTCCTTGAACCCCAGCGCGGTCAGCAGGGGTGTCGCGATCAGCGCCCCGGTGATGCCGGTCAGGATCACCAGCACCGCGGCCAGCGTGGGCGAGCCGCCCAGCCCCTCGGCAATGCCGATGGCGACGGGCGCGGTGGTGCTTTTCGGCGCCAGGGTCGCCAACAGCGCGGCGTCGGCCCCCAGGGCGCGCGCGATGGCAAGGGCCGACGTGACCGCAACCACCGAACCCACACCCACCCCCGCGAGCACCGGCAGCACCGCTTTCTTCAGCCGCGCGCCCTGCGCATGCAGCGGCACGGCGAGCGCGACGGTGGCGGGGCCCAGAAGGAAATGCACAAACTGCGCCCCTTCGAAATAGGTCGCATAGGGCGTCCCCGAGGCCCAGAGCATCGCGCCAAGCAGAGTCACGGCGATCAGGACCGGATTGGCCAGCGGGCGGCGCCCGGCCTTCTCGGCAATGAAATCGGCCAGCACATAGGCCAGCAGCGTCAGTGTCAGCCAGACCAGCGGGCCGCGTGCAAGATAGGACCAGATCTCGGCGAATTCAGTCATTGCGCGACCCGGTGAGGCGGGCGACCAACACAAAAGCCCCGGCCCCGGCAGCAATCGCCAGCGCGGTAGAGGCGACAATCGCCGCCCCCAGAGCCAGCGCCTGTGGCCCCAGCCGGTCCAGATGGCCGATCACGCCAACACCTGCGGGCACGAACAGCAGCGACAGATGACGCAGGATGCCTTCGCCAACCGGGCGCACCAGATCGGCCAAGGTGCCCGAGGCCGACATCAGTCCCCAAAGCAGTGCCATCCCCAGCACCGGTCCCGGAATTGGCAGTCCTGCCGCCCGCGCACCCGCTTCGCCCAGTAGCTGGCACAACAGGATCAGCGCCAACGCTCGGATCATCCGGCTTTTCCCTCGGGCGCCTGATCCAGACGGGTCAGTGCGGCGTCAAGCCCTTGCGCGAGCGGTCCCAGTTGCGCCAGCATCTCGTCTTGAAACTGCATCGCCACCGGAATCAGCCGCGCGACCAGGTCTCGCCCCTCGGGCGTCAGGCGCAGCGCCAGCAAGCGCCGGTCCACCTCGTTCACCGCCTTGGTGATATACCCTGCCTGCTCCAGCCGACTTGCGGCCCGGCTGACCTTGGATTTCTCCATGTCGACCCGCGCCTCGATGTCGCGCACTGACACATCGCCCGCGTGATGCAGATGTGCCAGCACCCGCCATTCGGGGATGCTGATGCCGAATTCCTCGCGGTAGCGGTCGGCAAAGGCGCGGCTGATGCGGCTGGCGGCGGCGTTGATGCGGTAGGGCAGGAAGGCGTTCAGGTCGAAATCGGGGGTGAGGGGCATTTGGGGCTCCGGCGATGGCGCAGCCCACCACAAAGCGCAGGCGAAATCAACGCGGGCTTGACATTGTTGCGTATGCAATGAAATAACCGGCACTGGCAATGCAACTTTATTGAGGGTCCGCGATGAATGATCTTTCCCTGCCCCGCGGCATGATCCGCGCCCCTTCGGTCACGGGCCCGCATCAAGGTTACATGCCCGGCTTTGGCAACGATTTCGAGACCGAGGCCCTGCCGGGTGCCCTGCCGCAGGGCCAGAACAGCCCGCAAAAGTGCAACTATGGGCTATATGCCGAACAATTGTCCGGCACAGCCTTTACTGCCCCGCGCGGGCAGAATGAACGCACCTGGTGCTATCGCATCCGCCCCTCGGTCAAGCACACCGGGCGGTTTCACAAGATCGACGTGCCCGGCTGGAAAACCGCGCCGCATGTGCTGGCGGATGTGATCAGCCTCGGGCAATACCGCTGGGACCCGATCCCGCTGCCGGGTGTCGGCGAGGCGCTGACCTGGATCACCGGTATGCGCACCGTGACCACCGCGGGCGATGTGAACACGCAGGTCGGCATGGCCAGCCATGTCTATCTGGTCACCGAATCGATGGTGGACGAGTATTTCTTTTCCGCCGACAGCGAACTCTTGGTGGTGCCGCAGCAAGGGCGCCTGCGGTTCTGCACCGAAATGGGGATCATCGACCTCGAACCAAAGGAAATCGCCATCCTGCCGCGCGGGTTGGTGTATCGGGTCGAGGTGCTGGAGGGGCCCTGCCGCGGCTTTGTCTGCGAGAATTATGGCCAGAAGTTCGACCTGCCCAACCGTGGCCCGATCGGCGCCAACTGTCTGGCCAATCCGCGCGACTTCAAGACGCCTGTCGCTGCCTTCGAGGACCGCGAGGTGCCGAGCCGAGTGGTCATAAAGTGGTGCGGCCAGTTCCATGAAACCCGCATCGGCCATTCGCCGCTGGATGTGGTGGCCTGGCATGGCAATTACTGCCCGGTGAAATACGACCTGCGCACCTATTCGCCGGTGGGGGCCATCCTGTTCGACCACCCGGACCCCAGCATCTTTACCGTGCTGACCGCGCCCAGCGGGCAGGAGGGGACGGCGAACATCGATTTCGTGCTGTTCCGCGAGCGCTGGATGGTGGCCGAGAACACCTTCCGCCCGCCGTGGTATCACAAGAACATCATGTCCGAACTGATGGGCAACATCTATGGCCAGTATGACGCCAAGCCGCAGGGTTTCCTGCCGGGGGGTCTCAGCCTGCACAATTGCATGCTGCCGCACGGGCCAGACCGGGATGCGTTCGAGGGGGCGTCGAATGCCGATCTGAAACCGCATCTGCTGCGCGAGACGATGTCGTTCATGTTCGAGACCCGGTTTCCGCAGCATCTGACCGAGTGGGCGGCCAGGACAGCGCCGATGCAGGACGATTACCTTGACTGCTGGACCGCACTGGAAAAGAAATTCGACGGCACTCCGGGGGAAAAGTGAGGTCAACAGGGTGGGTTGAACCCCCCCCTGCACAGCCCCCCTCCGGACGAGGTTGCCTCGTGCCCGGTATCGCGTTCCTGTAGGGTGGGGTTTCACCCCACCGCACCAGCCCAAGACGAGGACACACCAGTCATGCCGCTCATCCCCTCGTGGGTCGCCTCGGCCAACGACCCCAACGGCCCTTTCCCGCTCAACAACCTGCCCTGCGGGGTGTTCTCGACCGGGGACGAAGGGCCCTCGTGTGGCGTCGCCATCGGAGATTTCGTCCTCGACGTCGCGGGAATGGAGCGCGCGGGACTTCTGGATCTTGGACAGCCGATGCTGTTGCAATCGGGCATCTGGAACCCGCTGATGGCGGCGGGACCCGCAATCTGGGAGAGACTTCGCGCCGCGCTGATCGGGCATCTGGCGAGCACCAGCGCGACCAGCGATCAGGTCGAGGTCTTTCTCCGCCCGCTGGCAGAGGTCCATTTGCACTTGCCCTTTGCGGTGAGCGAATACACCGATTTTTACGCCGGACGGCATCATGCCTTCAACGTGGGTTCGATGTTCCGCGACCCGGAGAATGCCTTGCCGCCCAACTGGCTGCACATTCCCATCGGCTACAACGGTCGTGCCTCGTCGGTTGTCGTCTCGGGCACGCCGGTGCGCAGGCCATGGGGGCAGTTGAAGGGGCCCAATGATGCCGCCCCGCGCTGGGCGCCCTCGGCCCGGTTCGATCTGGAACTGGAGATTGGCGCAGTCGTCGGCCAGCCCTCCGCGGGGCCGGTGACGGTGGACGAGGCCGAGGCGATGATCTTTGGCTATGTGCTGCTGAATGACTGGTCGGCGCGCGACATTCAGGCCTGGGAATACCAACCGCTGGGTCCGTTTCAGGCCAAGGCCACGGCGACCACGATCAGCCCGTGGATCGTCACGCGCGCCGCGCTCGAACCCTTCCGCGCCCCGACGCCACCGCGCGAGGTGCCTCTGCTTCCCCATCTGCACGAGGCGCGCCCGATGCTCTATGACATTGCGCTGAGCGTGGATCTGACGCCCGAGGGAGGGCCCACCACCATCATCGCCCGCACCCGGTACACCGAGATGTACTACTCGGCCCCGCAACAACTGGCGCATCACACCACATCGGGCTGCCCGATGCGTGTGGGGGATCTGCTGGGTTCGGGCACCATCTCGGGACCGACGAAGGAAAGCCGGGGGAGCCTGCTCGAACTCAGTTGGGGCGGCAAGGAGCCGTTGGTGCTGGAGGGCGGTGCGACGCGCAGTTTCCTCGCCGATGGTGATACGCTGGTCCTGAGGGGTGAATGTCGGGGAGAGGGATTCACCATTGGTTTCGGCGAGTGTTCGGGCAGGGTCCTGCCCGCACTGGCCGATCCCTACGCAAGGTGACGTAAAGAGGAGGCGCGCTCGTGCCCCCCCCTCATTGGCCGCACCAATTCACCACCCAAAATCTACTTGAGGGCAGTTGAGGGAGGCGCCCAGGTTTCCGGGCATCCCGCTGACCTTGCCGTTTCAGCGGTCGAAGAAGTCTTCTTCAGCCTCGGTCACGTCAATGTCGAGGGCCTCGAGCCCGGACTCGAGGTTCTCGGAGAGATGCGGCATGCCCATCAGGTAGTCTGCGGTCGGGGTTGTGGCCTCGGCATAGGCGGTGGCCAGCGCCTCGTCGAAGTCCTCGGGCTCGAAG
>CALEZJ010000179.1 GCA_937927885.1 uncultured Paracoccaceae bacterium
CTCTTCGTCGGCAGCGTCAGATGTGTATAAGAGACAGGGTTCAATCTGCAAACCCTGTTCGACCGGATCCCGCGCACGCGTCTCGCCGCCGCCCGCGATGCGGGACCTGAACTTCAGCTTTCGTTGGCCTGCCCCTGTCCGGTCCGTGCGTGGGAGGAACGACCAGGGCTGATCGTGATCGATATCGCCAATCCTCCCCCCCCTCCACCGGTCGAGGGGCCCGCCCCCGGTCCACAGGACGCCCTTCTGCTGGCGCGCCGGGTCGGCGAGGCGTTCGCGCGCGCCCTGCCGCAGGTCCCCGTGGCGCAAAGCCCGGAGTCGACCTCCGGGCTCGACCCCGAACAACTCGGCGCCCTTGCGGCCGATCTGGGCGCCAGCGTTGCCATCGCCCTGAGCCAGGGACTGCTGGACCATCCGGTTGCCAATTCCGGTCCGGCAGCGGGCGTCCTCGAGGGGACACCGCTGCCGACACTGCCGGAGAACATGCGGGTCCGCTCCGTGCTTGACCGCGGCGAGACTGCCGGAACGCCTGACCCCGAACCCGCTGCGGATTGCCGGGGAACCGAGGTGCTTCAACGGCTGCTCGATCTCGATTCCGGGTCCTTCGGCGAACAGTTCAGTGCCCTGGGCCAGCGCCTTTACGGCGAATTCGATCAGCCCGATTCCGAAGCGAGGCTCGACCTGATCATGCTCTATCTCGCCTCGGGCTTTGGCGCAGAGGCCCGCATGATGATCGACAATGCCACCGAACCCCTGACCGGGCGCGACTTCGCCCTTGGTCTCAGCGATGTTCTGGAGGATCGGCGTTCCAATTCCCGAATGCGACTTGCCTCGGCCATCGATTGCGGGGGGGTAACGTCGGTCGCCTCCGTTCTCGCCGGGGCGGACCGCGCGCGCATCCCACCCCAAGGCAATCAGATCGCCCTCACCTTCACCCAGCTTCCACCGGTTCTGCGCGCCGTGATCGGCACGGGGCTCGCAGAAGCCCTGATTCTTGCTGGGGAAAACGACGCGGCCAGGATCGTTGCGGACAGTGTCGCCGACTCGGTCTGGGCAAGTTCCGAAGACATCGGACGCCTTCGCGCCATGCTCGCCCGGTCCCGCGGGGATCTCTCTTCTGCATCCCGCCACCTTGACCAGGTCCTCGGGCAAGACCTGTCTGCCTTGCTGGCGCGACTCGATCTTGCCCTCGAAGCCTCAGAGCCCCTGCCAGGTGGGCTGCTCGAGGACGCCGAGAGCGCCGCAGCGGCGAGCAGGCGCGACGAGACAGGGCCCGAACTCATGGCACGGATCATTCGCTTGCGGGCCCGAAATGCCAATCCCGCCGATGCCTTTCCCGCGCTCGACAGGCTCGAAACCTGGCTGGCCGACACGCGGGAGAACCGGCGTTTCATCGGCGACCTACGCGACGACATCTGGTCGCGCCTGGCCTCGGGCCCCGACCACGCCGCCGTGATCGAATCCGTACTGGCGCGCAATGACTGGCAAAGCCGGGATCTTTCCGCGACGACCCGGCGTGCGCTGGCGGCGCGGCTGATCGACTATGGATTTTCACAGCCGGCCCTGTCGCTGATCACGGACGACCTGACACCCGAGGGGCAAACGTTGCAGGCCCGGGGTGCATTGTCGATGGGCGATCCCGAGACCGCGCTCTTGCTGGTCGAATCGCTCTCGGGCAGGGATGCCATCGAGCTGCGCGCGGCAGCCTACCGGGCCCTGGGCGATGCCGCCGCGGCCGCGGCGGAACTCGCGCACCTCGGCGAGCCTGACGCTGCCCTGCATGACGCCATCCTGGCCGGAAACTGGCGACTGGTTGAACGGTTGCGCTTGCAGGCGTCGACCCCCGGGGAACGCAGCCCCGCGCTGGCGGATCTGCTTGGCCGCGCGCCCGGGCACGCGCAGATTCTGGACACCATCGAGGTCCCCGAAGCCGAGACAGCGACCCGGGAGCCCGGCGAAATCACCCGTCTCATCCCGCCGACCCCGTCAATCGCCATCGGCGCAGTGCCCGATGCCGCCGCTCCGCCCGTGCCGACGACGGGCCCTGCCAGCCCCTCGGCCGCGGATCCGTCACCCCCCGAGGCCCGCGACACCGGGCCTGCCCCGACCGAAATGTCGCCTCTGGCAGACCCGGGCGAAATGCCGTTTGCGCCCGATCCCGCGGCCATTCTGGACCGGATGGGAATGGTCCAGCGCAGCAACACGCTGATGGCTGAAAGCGCCCGGCTTCGTGATGCCGTCGCCGCACTGGTCGCGGCGCGCACAGACTGACTGCCGCCCCCTCGGAGGGCTCGCACCGAGACGTCGCATCTATCCTCCATCCGGCCCCCGGGTGTCAGACGTCGAAGCGCACCCCCTGCGCCAGCGGCAGACGGCTGGAATAGTTGACCGTGTTGGTCGCCCGCCGCATGTACCCCTTCCAGGCGTCCGATCCGGACTCGCGGCCACCGCCGGTTTCCTTCTCGCCGCCAAAGGCGCCGCCGATTTCCGCGCCCGAAGGCCCGATGTTCACATTCGCAATCCCGCAGTCGGAGCGCTGCAGGAATTCCTCGGCCTCGCGCAGATTGAGCGTGAAGATGCACGACGAGAGCCCCTGCGGCACGTCGTTCTGCATCGCCAGCGCCTCGTCAAAGGTCTCATAGCCCATCACATAGAGGATGGGCGCAAAGGTTTCCTCGCGCACGATCGCGGTTTGCGACGGCATTTCGGCGATGGCCGGCTCGACATAGGCACCGCCCTGCGGGGCGGTGACGCAGGCTTGCCCGCCATGCACGATTCCCCCCTCGGCCCGCGCCTGGGCCAGCGCCTCCTGCATCCGCTGGCGCGCGTCGGAGTCGATCAGCGGCCCAATCAGGGTCGTCGCCTTGCGCGGATCGCCGATCGGCAGGCTGGCATAGGCGCGGATCAGACGCTCGACCAGCGCATCGCGGATCGAATTGTGGGCAATCAGGCGGCGCAACGAGGTGCAACGCTGCCCCGCGGTTCCCACGGCCGAGAACACGATGGCGCGCACCGCCATGTCAAGATCGGCCGACGGGGCGACGATCATCGCGTTGTTGCCCCCCAGTTCCAGGATCGAGCGCCCGAAACGCCTGGCAACCTCGGGCCCGACGATCCGGCCCATGCGCGTCGATCCGGTCGCCGAAACCAGCGGAACGGCGGGCGAGGCGGTCAGGGCGGCCCCATGCGCCGCGCCGCCCAGCACCAGCTGCGCGAGTCCCTCGGGCGCGTCGGCGCCGAAACGGGCAACCGCGCGGGCAAAGATCGCCATGCAGGCAACCGCGGTCAGCGGGGTCTTGTCCGAGGGCTTCCAGATCACCGGATCGCCGCAGACCAGCGCCAGCGCCGCATTCCATGACCAGACCGCCACCGGAAAGTTGAAGGCCGTGATCACCGCACAGGGCCCGAGCGGATGCCAGGTCTCGCGCATCACATGCCCCGGACGCTCGCTGGCAATGGTCAGACCGTAAAGCTGGCGGGACAATCCGACGGCGAAATCGCAGATGTCGATCATCTCCTGCACTTCGCCGAGGCCCTCGGACAGGATCTTGCCCGCTTCAAGGGTCACGAGCGCCCCCAGGGCCTCTTTCGAGGCGCGCAATTCCTCGCCCAGGAGCCGCACCAGTTCACCACGGCGCGGGGCGGGGACATGGCGCCAGGCCTCGAATGCCGCCGTCGATCGCGCGATGATCTGCGGCATGTCGGCCAGCGGGGTTTCGTGCAGGCGGGCGATTTCGCTGCCGTCGATCGGGCTGTGCACGGCGAGGGTCCCGCCGGAAAGCGCCGCGACGTCGAGGCCAAGCGCCGCAAGGATCGCGGGGGCGGTGGGGAGGTCGGTCA
>CALEZJ010000180.1 GCA_937927885.1 uncultured Paracoccaceae bacterium
GGGGCGAGTCTGACGCGGGGCCGGAGGGCGTGGTGTCGCGGGCAGAGTGCCCTTCTGGTCCGAATGCCGAGCGAGGCTTGCTGACGAATGGTGTCTGATCCTGGATCCGCATCGCCGGGGCGATCCCGATGGGGGGCTGACGCGCCACAGGATGCGGATGTGTCCGGCCTCCTGGCGGGGCGCGCGGGCGATGAAAGCCGCGCTATGGGCGGCTTCTGGGCGCTGTTCGATGCCGGGGAGCTTGACCTTGCGGCGTGGTTCGACGGGTCGGGGTTTGCGGCGCGGGCCGGGCTGGGCTGGACCCTGCCGGAACGGGCCTTGGCGGGCGGGGACCGGGCGCCGATCCGCGCGGGCAATGTCGCGCTTTATGGCGGGGTCGGAGACGACACGCTGACCGGTGGCGCAGGGCGGGACCGTCTCTATGGCGGGGCCGGTGAGGACCTGTTGCAAGGGCGCGGAGGGAACGATTCGCTGTATGGCGGCGAGGGCGATGACGTCCTGCTGGGGGAAGCGGGCCGTGACCGGCTTTATGGCGAGCGGGGCGATGACCGGCTGATCGGCGGCCGGGATCGCGACACGCTCTATGGCGGCGAGGGCGACGACACGCTCGATGGCGGTTCAGGGCGCGACAGGCTTCATGGCGAGCGGGGCCATGACCTTTTGACCGGGGGCAGCGGCGATGACACGCTGATGGCCGGCGAGGGCAATGACAGGCTGTCGGGCGGGTCGGGGCACGACTGGCTTTATGGCGAGCAGGGCCGTGACCGATTGTCGGGCGGGTCGGGAAACGATTCGCTGTTTGGCGGCACGGGCAATGACACGCTTGACGGGGGCGCGGGCGATGACCGGCTTTTCGGCGAGGGGGGCAGGGACCGGCTGACGGGCGGCAGCGGGAGCGACACGCTGCACGGCGGCGCGGGCAACGACCGGCTGGCGGGGAATTCCGGCGAGGATCACCTTCACGGCGACGGCGGCAATGACACGCTGAACGGCGGGGCGGGCGCGGACACTCTGACGGGTGGCGCCGGGGCGGATGTGTTCGTTCTCGACAGCGCCCTGGGGCCGTCCAACGTCGACACGATCACCGATTTCAACCCGGGCGAGGACAGTCTGCATCTGGACGATGCGGTCTTTGCCGGGCTGGCGCCGGGGAGGCTGTCGTCCCTTGCCTTTGCCGCGAATGAAAGCGGGATGGCGACCTCGGCCTTGCACCGGATCCTGTATGACACCGGCACGGGCAACCTGTTTTACGACGCGGACGGCTCGGGCGCCGGCGCGCGGGTCCTGGTCGCCACGCTGACGCCGGGCCTTGCGCTGACGGCGGCGGATTTCTTCGTGATCTGAGGAGGTCAGGGTGCGGGCGGCGTCACTCTCCGCCCGGTGCCGGGTCGGAAAAGGCGCGCGACATGGCCTGCTGGCACAGGTCGTGCAGGTGCTGCACATGGGGGTTATGTTCCAGAAAGGCCGCGCGGGCGAAATGCACGCGGACGGGTTCGATCCCGGTCAACAGGATGCGGCCCACGGCGTGGTCGTCGGGGGCCACGCTCCATTCCGGGACCACCGCATAGCCCAGCCCCATCGCCACCAGCCGCGTCACGCTGGTGCTGCCCGAGGCGGTCGTCGACACCCGCGGCGCCCCGTCCATGCGCCGGGCCAGATAGCCGGTGACCAGCGTGCGGATGGTCTGGCTGGGTTCGTAGGTGATGAAGGGGCGGGTGCGAAAGGCCGGCAGGTCGGATTCGCCCAGCGGCCGGTCGGACCAGTCGCGCGGATAGACCAGCGCCAGCCGATAGGCGCCGATCAGCCTTTGGGTGATGGGCGCGTGGCCAAAGCTGCGTTCGCTGACCGCGGCATCCAGCGCGCCGTCCAGCATCATCTGTTCCAGCGTGGTGTCGCGTTCGAAAAAGGCCAGTTCGATATCCGGCTGGGTCTGGCGAAAGCGGCGGATGATGTCGGGAAAGAAATGGTGGAACAGCGCCTGCGGCACGCCCACGCGCAGCACCGAGCGCGCGTCGCGCAGGAGGATGCGGATGCGCGAGAGGATGGTGTCCAGCTCCTCGCCCAGGGTCTGGTGCAGCGCCTTGCCCTGCGGGGTCAGCGCCACTTGCCGCGAGCCCTGTTCGGTTTCCACCAGCCGCGCGCCATACATGCGTTCGAGCCTGCGCACATGGTTGGCGGCGGTCTGGTAGCTGATGTTCAATTCGCGCGCGGCGGCGGAAAACGATCCCGCGCGGGCGACCAGATGAAAGGTTTGCAGCAGCAGGATGTCGACCTTGGCGCGCGCCTCGTCCGAGGGCGGGTCGCTGTCGGGGTCAGGCGGGGCGGCGGCGCGGTCGTCCATTGGGCTAGCCCTCGGCGGTGACGGTCTCGACAGCGGCCAGAGGAGCAAAGAACGCGCTGGAACTCAAGAGCGCCAGCCCCACCTCGCCCTGCGCCACGAAGCCGCGCCGGGGCAGGGCGCCGGTGCACAGAAGGTCGGTCACCGCGCAGACATGCGCGGCGGTGGCGGCGATGCCGGCGCTGGCCCAGCCGCCGCCGGGTAGCGCGCGGGCGGGCAGGACCTGTTCGAACCGGAGGGAGCCTTTGGGCCCGTCCATGTCGAGAACGATCAGCACCCAGTCCTCGTCGATGCGGGGAAGGCCGTTCAGCAAGAGACCGCGCAGCGCCGAACGCTGGCGCGACAGCCCCAGATCGTCGAGCAGAAAGCGCATGTAGTCGAGATGCCCGGGATAGCGCAGGGTCTTGAACACCAGCGACCGCGCCCGCAGGCAGGGGTCCTGCACCAGCGCGTCCAGCGTGCCGGCGGTGGTGAAGCTTTCGAACTCCTCGCCGCCGATGCGCAGGGTTTCGAGTTCCGAAAGCGGCGGCAGGCTGACCCTTTGCCCGCCGCGGATGGCCAGACAGGGGGCACTGTATTCGACCATCAGCCCGTCGACGCCCAGAAGGTTGCCATAGCCCAGCCGGTTGGTGCGCCGCGCGGGCAGGACGCCGACATGCACCGTCAGGCGCGCGCCCTCGCCGCCGCGGGCCAGAAAATCCGACGCCAGCGCGGTGACATAGCCGGGCGCCAGCCCGCAGGCGGGGACAAAGGCGCCCCCCGCCCCCTGCGCGATGGCGGCGACGGCGCGGGCGGATTCGGGGCTTTCGGCGATGTCGAGGTAATGGCACCCGGCCTCGCGCGCGAGGCGGGCGACATCCGCGCTGCCGGCCCAGACCTCGCCCGCCATGATGAGCGCCTGCACCCCGGCCAGAAGCGGCCCGGGCGCGCCGGCCAGATGGCCATCCACCCGCTGCACGGCGGGGTGCAGGTTCAGCCGGGGTTGGCCCGGGTCGGGTTCGGGCGCCGAGAGACGCACGTCATAGCGCGGATCGGCGGCCAGCGTGTCCGCGATGGTGCCGGCCATGCGGCCCGCGCCGTGCACCAGAACCCTGTGAGGCGCGCTCATGCGTGATAGCGCGACAGGAAGCCGCGCAGCCGCTCGGATCGCGGGTTGTGCAGGATCGCCTCGGGCGAGCCCTCTTCGGCGATGATTCCGCCCTCCATGAACAGGACGCGCCCGGCCACCTCGGCGGCAAAGCCCATCTCGTGGGTGACCAGCACCATGGTCATGCCCTTGTCGGCCAGCGCGCGGATCACCCCCAGCACCTCGCCCACCAGTTCGGGGTCGAGGGCCGAGGTCACCTCGTCCAGAAGCAGCATCGCCGGGCGCATCGCCAGCGCGCGGGCAATCGCCACGCGCTGCTTTTGCCCGCCCGACAGATGCGAGGGATAGGCGTCGCGCTTGTCGGCCAGACCGACCTGCGCCAGAAGCTCCATCGCGTGGGATTCGGCCTCGGCCCGGGGTTCGCCCAGCACCACGCGGGGGCCGCGGGTGATGTTGTCCAGCACGCTCATGTGCGGAAACAGGTTGAAGTGCTGGAACACCATCCCGACATGGCGGCGCAGTTCCGCCATGCCAATGCTGCCGGGCCGGGCGCGCAGCCGCTGCACAACCGGCTGGCCGCGAAATTCCAGCGTGCCGCCGGTCGGCAGTTCCAGAAGGTTCATGCAGCGGATCAGCGTCGACTTGCCCGATCCCGAGGGGCCGATCACCGCCAGCACCTCGCCGGGGGTCACGCTGAGGTCGATGCCCTTGAGCACCTGGAGCTTGCCGAAGGATTTGGCGAGCCCGCTGAGCCGCATCACCGGGGTTTCAGTCTCTGTCATCGTCATTCCCCCGGTCAGTCGCTGCGCCGCATGCGGCGTTCAAAGTGGTCGGCAATCTGCGTCAGCGGGAACAGCAGCGCGAAATACAACAGCGCGGTCAGCGTGTAGGCTTCCAGCGGGCGGTAGGTGGCGCTGTTGACCATCGCCGTCATGTAGGTCAGTTCGGCCACCGAGATCGCATAGAGCAGCGAGGTGTTCTTCACCTGGATGACCGACTGGTTGATGTAGGCCGGCAGCATCTTCTTGAAGGCCTGCGGCAGCACCACATTGGTCATCACCTGCACCGGCGTCATGCCGATCGCCTGCGCGGCCTCGGACTGGCCCTTGTCCACGGCCAGGATGCCGCCCCGGAAGATCTCGCCGTAGAAGGCGCCGACATAGAGCGACAGGATCAGAAGGCCCGCCGTGGTGTTCGAGATGGTGAAGCCCAGAAGCATCGGCAGGGCGTAATAGGCCCAGAGGATCTGCACCAGAAGCGGCGTGCAGCGGAAGAGCTCCTGATAGCTGCGCGCGAGGAGCCGCAGCAGCATGAAGCGCGAGAGACGGGCAAAGCAGGCCGCCAGTCCGACCACCGATCCGATCAGGATCGAGCCGACGGTGAATTGAAAGGTCTTCCAGATTCCCCAGAGGAACAGGTCGAACGACATCAGGACCGTGTAGAAATCCCAGGTATACATGCAGGTCTGTTCCTTTGAGGGTCACGCCAAGGGCCGGGCGCGGTTGCGCCCGGCCCCCGGTCCCAACCCGATCAGCCGTTGAAGTCGAATCCGGGCGGCAGATCGTCCAGCGTCACGCCAAAGGGTGCAAGCCCGTTGACGATCCAGGTCTGGTTGTTGCCCATCCGGCGGTTGAAGTTCGCCCAGGCCGAGACGAAATCCTTGAAGATGTCGTCGGCGTTGTGGTTGATCCCGATCACCGAGGGCGACGAGAGGCGCGGTTCGGGCACATAGACATTGCCGATCGCCGGGTTGCGGGTGCGCATCACCATGCCGTTCAGCACGGTGTTGATGATCGCGTCGGCGCGGCCGGTGGCCACGGCGATCACCGCCTCGTCGCGGGTGGCAAAGCGCAGCACATTGGCGCGCGGCAGGTATTGGCGGGCAATGTTGTCCTGCGCAGAACCGGTATCGACGGCGATGGTGATCTCGGGATTGTTGAGGTCGGCCCACGAGGCATTCGCCAGCGCCTCGTTCGGCGAGATGATGACGAAGCTGTTGTAATAGGTCGGCTCCGAGAAGGTGACCGCCAGCGCGCGGGTCGGCAGCGCGGTCAGCGCGAAGGCCAGATCGACGCGGCCCGACTGCACGTCGAGGATCGAGTTGGCCCAGGACGATTCGACCATCTCCAGGTTGACGCCCAGAACCGAGGCCATGTCCGCCGCCATTTCGACGACGAAGCCGGACCATTCCCCGGTGCGCACGTCGCGCACGAAATAGGGTGCCTCGGTCGGGATGCCCGCGACGCGCAGCACGCCCCGGGTGCGGATTTCATCGACCGTGCTTTGCGCCGCGGCCGCCTGGCCCAGCGACAGCGACGTGGCCGCGATGGCCAGGCCTGACAAGATCTTTCGCAAGAATGACATGGGTTCGTTCCCTCCTGTTGGTCATTGGCCCGACATTGGCCCCGGCTGTCGGCGCATCGGTCAGTGCCGGGCAACAGCCGGTATCAGAGCAACGCCTTTCCGGTTTCCGATCAATACAATTTTGCCACCGCTTCCTACAAGCGAGATTGAAGGAAAGGAAGGATGACCCCCATCTCATCCCAAGCCCGTGTGAGATGCGCCGTTCCCTTTCCAAAAATAATTGCATGTCAGCGCGGCGAATTTGCATCGCCCGGCGTGGGATGCGCCGCTAGTCTTTGAAAGGAACGGGCCCGATCGGCCCAGGTGGCGGGAAAGGCCGGACGTGCAGGAGATCTTTGATGCAGCCGTAGTGGGGGCCGGGGTTGTGGGGGCTTCGACCGCCTGGCACCTCGCTCGGGCAGGCGCGCGCGTGGTGGTGATCGACGCCACCGGGCCTGCGGCTGCGGCCTCCGGGGCGTCGGACGGGGCGGTGTCGGTGGCGTCGAAAAAGCCGGGCACGCTGGCGCGGCTGGCCAATGCCTCGCTCCTCTATGTGCGCGATCTGGCGCAGGGCGGGGTGCTGGAGGGGGTCTTTCTGCCACGCCCCTCGTGGTATTTCGCCACCTCGACCCCCGAGGAAGCCGCGCTGGATGCGCTGATCCAGAAGCTGGCCGAGATCGACGGCCCGGTGCGCACCGGCAGTGATGGCGGGGCCGCGACGCTGCCCGGCGCCGGTGCCGTCGTGCGCCGTCTGGTCGAAATCCGCGGCGAGGGGCACATGACCGGCTATGCCGCGACCGCCGCCTTCCTGTCGCATCCGGGGATCACGCGGCGCTGGCCCGATCCGGTGCAGGCAATCGAGCCCGGCGCGCAGGTGGTCACTCTGCGGCTGGCGACGGGAATGGTGCGGGCGCGGCGGGTGATCGCGGCGCTGGGCACCGGCACGCCGACGCTGTTCCCCGACCTGCCGGTGCGCCCGCGTGCCGGGCAGTTGTTCGTCACCGACCGCGGGCAGCCGGGGGAATTGCCGGGGGCGCTGACGGCGGCCTCGTATCTGATTGCAAAGACCGTCGATGCCGCCCCGCTGCCCGAGCCGCCGGTGGTCATCGACCCTTTGGCGACCGGGCAGTTCCTGATCGGCTCCAGCCGGGACGAACACGGCGACGCGACCCGCGTCGATTTCACCACCATGCTGGCGCTGGTGCGGCGCGCGGCGGCGGTCTGGCCGACGCTGAGCCAGCGGCGCCTGATCCGCGCCTTTGCCGGGGTGCGCGCGGCGACCCTTGACGGGTTGCCGATCGTCGGCGCCGTGCAGGGATTGCCCGGGGTGCTGGTGGCGACCGGGTTCGAGGGTGACGGCATCTGCCTGTCGGCGCTGATCGGGCGCGAGGTGGCGGCGATGGCGCTGGGCGAGGCGCCCTCGGCAGGGGTCGCCACCGATCTGGCGCGTCTGGCGCCGGCGCGGTTCGGGCAGGAGGTGCGCGCATCATGGGCGGGATGATCTGGTGGCAGGGGCGGGCGCTGGCCTATCGCCCGGGCGACACGTTGGCCACCGCGCTGACCCGCGCGGGGGAACTGGCGCTGGGGCAGGGGCCGGCCGGGGCGGCGCGCGGGATGTTCTGCGGCATCGGCCAGTGCCAGAATTGTCTGGTGCTGGTGGACGGGCGCCCGGTCGAAGCCTGCCTGACCCTCTGTTCCGAGGGGCTGCGGGTTCTGCCCTGTCGTGAGGGCGCGCGCCATGGATG
>CALEZJ010000181.1 GCA_937927885.1 uncultured Paracoccaceae bacterium
AGCTGACACTGGGCACAATGATGTTCACGGTGCCGCCGCTTCTGATCATCCTGATCGGGCCGTCGGTCCATGGGGTGGTGACCATGCTTGCGACGGCCAATTTCAGTCCATGATACGACGTCTCTGTGTTGTTGCCTTTCTGGCGCTGTCAGCCTGCGGGGCTGATGGCGCCTTTACGCCGGACGGGCTGCCGGGGCGCGCGGCCATGGCTGAGGATGTCGACGGCCTCCTGGTCGGCCATCGGCTGATGGAGGCCGGAGAATACGAACTGGCACTCAGGGCCTATTTTCGCTCGATGGCCGAACAGGGCCCGACCGTGGATGCGCTGACCGCGATCGGTTCGGCCAATCTGCGACTGGGGCGGCTGGGGCAGGCCGAACAGATGCTGCAGCGCGCGATTGCGCTGGACCCCAATTTTGTCCCCGCGTTGAACAATCTGGGCGTGGTCAAGATCGAGCGCCGCGAATGGGGGCAAGCGGCGCACCTGTTCCGAAATGCCTTTGCACTCGACAGCGGGCGGTCAGAAGAAATCCGGCAGAACCTGAGGCTGGCCCTCGCAAATCTGGAAGACTCAGGCTATACTGAGGAAAACAACGATAACTTCGCTCTGGTGCGACGCGGAAACGGGCGCTTCCTGCTCCTCGCCACACCCTAAGCGTCGAGCAGTGAAGGACAGATCATGCAGAGTGTTTGGCTGGCACCCTTGTGCCTGACCGGCGTGCTTGCGCTCGGGGCCTGTGGGGAATCCACCAGGGTCCAGACCGCGCGCGCCATAGACAGCGTGGCGACCATCGACCAGGACAACATGGCCGAGATGATGCAGGCCGTTGCCGACCCGCGCGAGGCGGTGGCCTATTTCACCCAGGGCGTCCAGGCCAACCCAGACCGGATTGTCATGCGCCGCGGGCTGGCACGTTCGCTCATGCGCTCGGGACAGGCGGAACAGGCCGTTGCCGCCTGGCGCGAGGTGCTGTCCCACCCGCAAGCGACGCTGGATGACCGGGTCGACATGGCCGAGGCCTTCATCCGTTCTGGGGACTGGGCGCAGGCCGAAGCCACGCTGAACACGGTGCCGCCGACGCACGAAACCTTCGCCCGCTACCGGTTGGAGGCGATGGTGGCAGACAGCCGCCAGCAATGGCAACGCGCCGACAGCTTCTACGAGATTGCGGTTGGACTGACCGCCACCCCGGCGCCGGTCCTGAACAACTGGGGCTATTCAAAGCTGACGCGCGGCGACCATCTTGGTGCCGAGCGGCTTTTCATGGAGGCCCTGCGCCACAACCCCAACCTTTTCACTGCAAAGAACAATCTGGTTCTGGCCCGGGCCGCGCAGCGTCGCTATGAACTGCCGCTGATCGAGATGACGCAGATTGAGCGGGCCGAACTGTTGCACACGATGGCGCTGGTTGCGATCCGGCAGGGCGACACGCGCACCGGCCGCGCGCTGCTGGAAGAGGCGATCGCCACGCATCCGCAGCATTTCGAACCCGCCGTGAATGCCCTTGCCGCGCTGCGATAGGCCCGTTTGATGATGACGCAATCCGCCGAGGGCGCCCTGTGGCTGCTGGTCTTCTCCGCGCCAGTCTGCCTTTTTGTGGCCTGGACCGATCTGACACAGATGCGCATTCCCAACCTTGCGGTGCTGGCGCTGCTGGCGGTCTTTGCCACGGTTGGGGCGGTGGTGCTGCCCTCGTGGTCTATCTGGGGCTGGAGCTGGCTGCACTTCGCCGTGGTGCTGGTGGTCGGCTTCGTGCTCAGCCTGACGGGAGGGTTTGGCGCTGGCGATGCGAAATTCCTCGCAGCCATGGCGCCCTTTGTGGCGCTGGGTGACCTGCGGCTGTTCCTTGTCCTGCTCAGCGCGGTGGCGATCGCGGCCTTTGTCGTGCACCGCATCCTGCGCGCCATACCGATGGTGCGCCGAGCCACCCCAAGCTGGAAAAGCTGGGAAAGCCGCCAGTTCCCATTCGGCCTCGCTCTAGCGCCCGCGTTAATCTTTTATCTTGTTTTGGCGAGCATCTACGGAAGCTGACGCCCCATCGGAGTGAGTCGCCCATGAACGAGATCGCGCCCCATGGCCGGATCCAGCCGCCACCCCCGCCCGCCTCGCTCGAAGAGACCGGACTGCCGCTGACCCTGATGCGGGACATCCTCCTGAAAACGATGTTCCGCACGTCGCGCAACCTGACCTCGGAACTGGCGCGGCTGGTGTGCTTGTCATTCGCGCAGACTCAGCAATTGATTGACTCGGCGCGCGGCGAGCATCTGCTCGAAGCCATGGGCACGATGCATGCAACCGCACAATCCAGCGAAATGGGATTTCAGTTGACCGACGCCGGCCGCCAGCGCGCGCAGCAGGCGTTGGCAATCTCGGAATATTACGGCGCCATGCCGGTCCCCCTGGACACCTATGGCGAACAGGTGCGCCGCCAGTCGATCCGCAAGGTCAAGATCACGCGCGACCAGTTGCTCGCCGCGATGGGCGACCTGATCCTGCCAGACGGGCTTCTGGCCGATCTGGGGCCGGCCGTGACCTCGGGGCGTTCGATCCTGATGTATGGCCCGCCCGGCAACGGGAAATCATCGATCTCGAACGGAATCCGCGATGCGATGGGCGATCAGATTTATGTTCCCCAGGCCGTGGTGCATTCGGGTCAGGTGATTTCGGTATATGATCCGATCGTGCATCGCCGGGTCGAACAGCCGGTGGCGCAGGGCAGTCAGTTGCGCCTGTCCAGCCAGCGCTACGACCCACGATATGTGCTGTGCGAACGCCCGACCGTCATCACCGGCGGCGAGTTGAAGCTCGACATGCTCGAACTGAAATACAACTCGGTCGCGCGCACCTATCAGGCACCCCTACAGTTCAAGGCTACAGGCGGCGTGTTCATCGTCGACGACCTCGGCCGCCAGGAGGAACCGCCGCAGGCGCTGGTCAACCGATGGATCGTCCCGCTGGAAATGAACTATGACATCCTGTCGCTGGTCTCGGGCGAAAAGTTCATCGTTCCCTTCGATACTCTGGTGATCTTTTCCACCAACTTCCACCCGAACGCCATCTTTGACCAAGCGGCGCTGAGGCGGATCTTCTTCAAGATCAAGATCGACGGACCCAATCAGGCGGATTTCCTGAAGATCTTCGCATTGGTAGCCCGCAAGCGCCGAGTCCCTCTGAACGAAGACGCGCTGATCCATTTGCTGCAAAACAAGTATCCCAGCATTGGCAATGTCTATTCGAATTACCAGCCGGTGTTTCTGATCGACCAGATGATCGCGATCTGCGATTTCGAAGGAAAGCCCTATCACATGTCGCCCGATCTGATCGACCGTGCGTGGTCGAACATGTTCGTACGAGACGAGGAAATCCTGCGTTGATCGGTGCTTTGGCGACCCTGACTGGCACGGACTGTCCCTGGAAGCAGGCAGCAAAGGACGCGCTGACCCGCCTTTAGGGCCCACGGTTCAGCATTGGAGCAGCCGCCTTGGCCAAGGCGATCACCCCGTTCGAGTTCAGCGCATCGGTGATGGCGCCAATACAGGCCAACAGTCGGAACAGAAAGTTGCGGGACAGACCGACAACCGGAACAGCGCCTGTTCAAGCGGGTCAATCCAACGGGGCGACTCTGACGCAACGAAACTCTCGCTTCGCTGTCGCTGACTGCCATGCTGGCACTCACAGATGCCCTGCAGCCAGTCCCCAACCTCAGGCCCCCGATGATCGACCAGCCCGCAAATGCCCCTAAAGCCCTCGAAACCCGCATCCGCGCAAGTTTCGACCGCCAGACAATGATGCAGACCCTGGGGGCAGAAATGGTCGCTATCGCGCCGGGGTGCTGCACGTTGCGCGCCGCCATTGCCGGACATGTCCTTCAACAGCACGGCGCGGCCCATGCCGCTCTGGCCTTTGCGCTCGGGGATTCTGCGGCGGGCTACGCCGCGCTCAGCCTGTTGCCCGAGGGCACAGAGGTGATGACGGTCGAGATGAAGATCAACCTCATGGCGCCCGCTTTGGGCGAGTCGCTGGAGGCCGTGGGCACGGTTGCCCGGGCCGGGCGGCGCCTGAGCGTTGTCACCGCAGAGGTCTTTGCCCTGACAGGCAGCACGCGCAAGAGTGTCGCGCTTCTCCAGGGCACGATGATTCCTGTCGACCCGGTGCCAGCGTCCGTCGAAAAGGCACCGTCAGTAACTGCCTAGCGTGGGGTTTCACCTCAGCGGCGTGGCGATTGCGTGATGGTCAGGCGGTCAGGCCCACCGGTTCGGCCAGACCATGGTCCCGGCAGGTCGCAGTCAGTGTGTTCGCCAGCAGGCAGGCAATCGTCATCGGCCCAACACCGCCCGGCACCGGGGTGATGGCGCCGGCGACTGCGAGAGCGCTGTCGAAATGCACGTCACCGACCAGAATTCCCT
The DNA here is from genome assembly GCA_937927885.1 of uncultured Paracoccaceae bacterium. Lineage (GTDB taxonomy): Bacteria > Pseudomonadota > Alphaproteobacteria > Rhodobacterales > Rhodobacteraceae > Pararhodobacter. The sequence goes on from CALEZJ010000181.1 coordinate 4,408, forward strand.
TGCCATCGCGCTGGACGCGGTTGATGCCGACGTCGATCACCGTCGCGCCCGGCTTGACCCAATCACCCGGGATCATTTCGGGCCGTCCCACCGCCGCGACCAGAATATCTGCGCCCCTGCAGACCGCAGCCAGATCCCTGGTGCGTGAATGCGCGATGGTCACCGTGCAGCTATCGCCCAGCAGCAATTGAGCCATGGGTTTGCCGACAATGTTCGACCGCCCCACCACCACCGCGTTCAGCCCTGACAGACTGCCAAGATGATCGCGCAGCATCATCAGGCAGCCCAGAGGGGTGCAGGGTACCATGCTCTTTTGCCCAGTTCCCAGCAGCCCCACGTTCGAGATATGGAACCCGTCCACGTCCTTCGCAGGATCGATGCAATTGATCACCAGATCGCTGTCCAGGTGCGCCGGAAGCGGCAATTGAACCAGAATGCCATTCACCGCCGGATCGGCATTCAGCCGCGCGATGAGCGCCAGAAGGTCGGCCTCGGATGTATCTGCAGGCAGCTTGTGCTCGTACGAGTTCATGCCGACCTCGACGGTCTGCTTGCCCTTCGACTTGACATAGACCTGGCTTGCAGGGTCCTCGCCCACGAGAACCACGGCAAGACCGGGTACCAGCCCGTGCTCGTCCTTCAGTCGGGCAACATGCGCCGCCACCTGGGCCCGCACCTTCGCCGCAAAGGCTTTCCCGTCAATGATTGCCGCCGTCATGTCAGACCTCCGTATTCTCGTATTGCGCCCGGTAATGCGCGCGCTGCATCCTTGTCGCCAGTACCGCGTTCTTCATCAGGATCGCCACCGTCACCGGCCCGACACCCCCCGGCACGGGCGTCAGCCAGCCCGCCACGGCGGCGCAGGATGCGAAATCGGCATCACCAACCGTGCGCCCGTCAACGCGGTTGATACCGATGTCGATCAGCGCGGCACCCGGCTTGATCATGTCGCCGGTCACCAGGCCCGGCCTGCCCACTGCCACAAACACTGCATCCGCCGCCCGGCTGTGCATAGCAACCGATCGCGTCATGTGGTGGCACACCGTCACAGTGGCGCCAAGCGACATCAGCAGGAAGGCAATCGGCTTTCCGACGATTTCGCGATGACCGTCACATCCAGCCCCTCGATCTTGAGCGGCAGCGATTTGAGGATCTCGACCGCCGCCACCGCCGTGCAGGGCCCCAGAGCGAGATCGTTATAGACGATGTTGCCGATTGACGCGGGGTGCATCCCCTCGACATCCTTCAGCGGATGCACGGCCTTTTGGAGCGTCTTGACCGGAATATGCGCCGGAAGCGGGCGCTGGATGATGATCCCGTTCACCCTGGGATCGGCGTTCAGCCCGGACAGGACGCCGACCAGTTGCTCCATCGAAATGTCGCCCGGGTAATTGCGCGCCTCAAAGGCTACGCCCGAGCCCTCAGCCGATTTCTGCTGGTTTCGCACATAAAGCTCGGCCGCAGCCACATCCCCGACTGAAATCGACACCAGCCGGGGCTGCCACCCTTGCGCCGCCAGTTCGGCGGCCTCGGCAGCTGTCTCGGCCCGCATCCGCGCCGCAATCGCCTTTCCGTCGATGATCGCCGCGCGCATCGCCCGCCCCTTCACATTGTCTTGAACACTCACCGGGGAGTGCGAGGGAGGGGGCTTTGCCCTCCCTCGCTTGCATCGTCAGAACAGCCCTTCGACGTGGCCGTCGTGGTTGATGCGGATCGTCTCGGCGGCGGGCACCTTGGGCAAGCCCGGCATGGTCATGATCTCGCCGCAGATCACCACGATGAACCCGGCGCCCGCGCTCAACCGCACCTCTCGCACCGGCACGCTATGGCCGGTCGGCGCGCCACGAAGGTTGGGATCGGTCGAGAACGAGTACTGCGTCTTGGCCATGCAGACCGGCAGGGTGCCGTAGCC
>CALEZJ010000182.1 GCA_937927885.1 uncultured Paracoccaceae bacterium
AGCGGCAGAACTCGACCCTTCCCACCTTTTCCGCCCGGATTGCGTCGCTTGAAACCGAATTGGGCGTCACCCTGTTCGACCGGATGGGGCGCGGTGTTCAACTGTCGCTCAAGGGGCGCGAGGCGCTGCCCTACGCGGAAACCGTGCTGCTGGCGGCCACCCGGTTCGAGGCCCGCATCAAGGACAGCGCCGCCTATCAGGGCCATGTCAAGCTGGGCCTGATCGACACCGCCGCCTCGGCCATCCTGCCGCAACTGTTGAAGACGCTGAACGTCAAGTTCCCGAATGTCGATTTCGACCTGATCTCGGGCACCAGTGCCAGCCTTGGCGAGGCGCTGCGCCATGGCGAGATCGATCTGGCCATCCTGCTGCGCGACGTCGAGATCGAGGGCGCGCGCAATCTGCCGCTGATCCGGATGCCGCTGCGCTGGGTGGCCAGCGAGCGTCTGGTGGGCGACCGCAGGACACTGAGTGTCGATGACCTGGCGGGGTTTCCCATCCTCTCGTTTGCGGCCGGATCGCTCCCGCATCGCAATCTTCTGGACATGCTGGCCGGCGCCACCAAACGCCAGAGCATCTATTGCGGCACCTCGATGGCCACCATGCTGCGCCTGGCCGAAGACGGCTTTGGCGTTACGGCGATGCCCATCGTCTTGCTGCGGGATCAGCTGGACGCCGGACGGCTGCGCCTGATCGACGTCGGCCAGCAACTGCCGGATCTGCGCATCAAGATTTCCTACATGAACAACACCCAGAACCCGATGTTCGAGGCGATCTGCCAAAGCGCGCTGGATGTGGCGAAGGAATATTGCGCGACCCTGCCGCCGTCGCTGGTGTCGCTGGAGGGGGTCATCGACCAAGGTTAGAATTTATTGTACCTAAAGCGCAAAAACTATTCGATATTATTTCACATACAGCGGCACTAGCCTGATGGTCGAACAAGGAGCTTCGACCATGCGTGTTACCGTCATTCAGAACAATCCCCAGGATGATGAGGGGCAATCCCTTTCCGCTCTGGGCGACCTGATCGCCCGCGCCAGCGAACAGGGCACCGACCTGATCGCCCTGCCCGAATACTACGCCTTCATGGGCAATACCGTGATCGAACACCGCGATGCCGGTGCCCGGTTCGACGAGATCAACGGCCGCATGGCCGAATTCGCCCGGACCAACGCGGTTGCCATCCATGCCGGGTCGCTGGCGGAACTGCGGGGCAACCGGACCTACAACACGACCGTGGTGCATGGTGCCGACGGGGCGGAACTGGCGCGCTATTCCAAGATGCACATGTTCGACATCGAACTGCCCACCGGCGAGGTAATCCGCGAATCCGACATCATCAGCCGCGGCGACAGGGTGGTCACCTATTCCCTGAACGGTTGGACCATCGGTTGCACCATCTGCTACGACCTGCGCTTTCCCGAGCTGTTCCGCGCCTTGCGTGACCAGGGGGCCGAGCTGATCCTGGTTCCGTCCGCCTTCATGCTGGACACCGGCCGCGACCATTGGGAGGTGCTCTTGCGCGCTCGTGCCATCGAGACCGGCTGCTATATCGCGGCCCCCGGGCAGGTGTTTCGCCACGCCAAGGGCGCCCGGGCGTGCTTTGGGCATTCGCTGGTGGCCGATCCCTGGGGGCATGTGGTGGCGCAGGCTTCGGATACCGTGGGCTTTGTCACCGCGGCCCTGGATCGCGGCTACATGAACACGGTGCGCGCCCGCATCCCCGTCCACAACCATCACGTTCTGCAGCGAGGCTGAGGTGTTTGAACTCAACGATATGCCCGAAGGGCTGCCCGACGACCTGATCGCCCTGATGCTGAAGGTCGAAACCGCGACGATCGGCCATGTGCTGCATGACGGCTTTCTGCATCCGCGCATAAAGCCGGTCCTGCCGGGCCGTCGCGTGGTCGGCTGCGCGGTCACCGTGCGCATTCCGGCGATGGATTCAGTCATGCTGCATCACGCGGTCAGCGTGGCGCGGCCCGGGGATTTCCTGATGGTCGAACGCCTCGGCGATGACCGCCACGCCTGCTGGGGTGGCATGGTCACCCATGCGGCAAAGATCGCCGGGGTGGTGGGCGCCGCGGTGGATGGCCCGGTCACCGACCTGTCGGAATTCCTCGCCGCCGATTTTCCCATCTGGGCGGCGGGTCTGTCGCCGATCACCACCAAGCAACTGGGCCTGCACGGGGTTCTGAACGGCGTCGTCACCCTTGGCGGCCAGATCGTGCGTCCGGGCGATGTGGTTCTGGCCGACGATTCCGGCGTGGTTGTGCTGGACCGCACCCAGGCCCGCGCGCTGGCGCCGAAATGCATCGGCATGCAGGAGTTCGAGATCGAGGTTCTGGAAAAGCTGCGGGCCGGGGTGAAACTGGGTGCCCTCTCGGGCGCCAGCGAACGCATCGCCAAGGCGATCTCTGGCATGAAAGGCTGACAGATGTCCGAAGACCCCGCACCGCGCCGTCGCTGGATGGTCGAGGAGGTGATCGCCACGCTGGCGATGGCAGTGATCGTCGTCATCACCTTTGCCAATGTCATCGTGCGCTATTTCACCAGCGCCTCGTTTGCCTGGACCGAGGATTTCTCGATCGTGGCCATGGCCATCATGGTCTTTGCCGGTGCGGCATCGGCCACGCTGCATGACCGGCATATCCGGATCGAGATCTATTACGCCAGTGGCAAGCCCTGGCTGCGGCGCCTGTCGCGGCTGGCGATGGCGGCGGCCTTCGCGGCGCTCGGGGTGCTGTTCTACAAGATCGCCTATGACGAATGGCGCTGGAGCGAGCTGTTCTCGGTCCTCGATCTGCCCAGATGGTGGATCACCGCGCCGCTGGTGGTGCTGTGCTTTGCTCTGTGCCTGCGGGCCCTGGGCCTGCGGATGCCGACCGGGCGGGGGCAGCCATGATCGCGGCCCTTCTGTTCGTCCTCTTCGGCGCGCTCATGCTGCTGGGGGTTCCGGTCGCGGCCAGTCTTGGACTGGCGGGGCTGGTGTCCATCGCTGCCGACAACAT
>CALEZJ010000183.1 GCA_937927885.1 uncultured Paracoccaceae bacterium
TCGCCCTTGTGTCCGCGCGGCCCCGCGAAGCCCTTGCCTGCATGGCCGCCGATGCGCGCCACCACCGAAGTCCCAACGCCGGCTGGCCCGAAGCCGCGATGGCAGGGGCGCTGGGCATCCGGCTGTCCGGCCCGCGCGTTTACGGCGAACGGGTGGCGCAGGAACCCTGGGTGAATGGCGCAGCACCTGACCCGGTGCCCGGTGATCTGGCACGGGGGTTGGCCCTGTATCGGCGGGCGATGGTGGCGCTGGCCGTGCTGGTGGCACTGGTTGCGGGGGCGGGATGGTGAGGGACCACGGTGGCAATCTGGCGGCTGCGCGCGCGGCTTACGGCGGCGAGGACTGGATCGACCTCAGCACCGGTATCAACCGCCGCCCATGGCCCGTGCCACCTCTCGCCCCCGAGACCTGGACCGCCCTGCCCACCGCCCCGGCGCACCAGACCCTGATCGGCGCGGCCGCGCGCGCCTATGGCGCCGATCCTGCCCGCATCCTGCCCGTCGCGGGCGCGCAGGCGGCGATCCAGCTTTACCCGCGTCTGGCGCCGCCCGGTTTGGCCCGTGTGCTGGCGCCGACCTATAACGAACACGCGGCTTCGCTGAGGGCGCAGGGCTGGCGGGTGGAGGAAGTCCATCACCCGAACGCCCTTAACGGCGCCGATCTGGCCGTGGTGGTGACGCCAAACAACCCCGATGGCGGCACGCCGGACCCCATCGGCATCGATGCGCGGCTGGTCATCGCGGACGAGAGCTTTGCCGACCCGCACCCGGGGCTATCGGTGGCGGCGCGTGCGGGCGGGAACCTTCTGGTGCTGCGCTCCTTTGGCAAATTCTACGGGCTGGCGGGTGTGCGGCTGGGGTTCCTGATCGGTGACCCGGTGCATCTCGCCCGCGCTGCGGAACTGGCGGGACCGTGGAGCGTTTCTGGCCCCGCGCTGGAGATCGGCGCCAAGGCGCTGGATGACAGGGTTTGGCAGGCCGAGACCACAAAGCGCCTGCATGCCGATGCCGCGCGGCTGGACACCCTCGCGCTGAACGCGGGTTGGCGCCTGATCGGCGGCACGGCGCTGTTTCGCACCTATGCCGCGCCCGATGCCGGGTTGGCGCAGGATCACCTCGCTCGGCACCGTATCTGGAGCCGCATCTTTCCCTATTCGTCAACTTGGGTCAGGCTGGGCCTGCCTGATGGCACCGACTGGCCCCGTATCGAGGCTGCTATGAAAGGACTCTCGTCATGACCAAGGTTGCCCTTATCACCGCCGCTGGGTCCGGCATGGGCGCGGCCTGTGCGCGGCAACTGGCCACCGAGGGCTGGAAGGTCGCGATCCTGTCGTCCTCCGGGCGCGGTGAGGCGCTGGCCGGGGAACTGGGCGGCGTCGGTGTTACCGGATCGAACCTGAACCCCGAGGATCTGCGAAGGCTGGTGGATGCGGCGATGGGGCGATGGGGACGGATTGACGCGGTGGTCAATTCAGCCGGGCACGGTCCCAAGGGTCCGCTGATGGAGATCACCGACGAGCAATGGCATCTGGGGCTCGATGTCTATTTCCTCAACGTGGTGCGGCTGGTGCGACTGGTCACTCCGGTCTTTCTGGCGCAGGGCGGCGGGGCGATCGTCAACATCTCGACGGCGTGGATTGATGAGCCCAGCCCCATGTTCCCCACCTCGGCCGTGGCACGCGCCGGATTGCAGGCTTTCACCAAGCTTTACGCCGATCAGTACGCAGCGCAGGGCATCCGCATCAATTCGGTCCTGCCCGGCTGGATCGACAGCCTGCCCCAGCAGGACACGCGGCGCGACAGCGTGCCCATGGGTCGCTATGGCACGTCCGAGGAAATCGCGGCGACGGTCAGCTTCCTTCTGTCGCCCGGCGCGGCCTATGTCACCGGGCAGGGCATCCGCGTCGATGGCGGGCTGATGCGGTCGGTCAAATGACCCATTCCATCACATATGGCGTCACCTTCGGCGACTGCGACCCGGCGGGGATTGTCTATTACCCGAATATCTATGGCTGGTTCGACCGATGTTTCCACGACTGGCTGGCAGGGTACGGCGGCCATGCGGCGATCTGTGCGCGGCTGGGCGCGGTCGGGTTGGGGCTGATGCAGGCGGATGCGAAGTTTCGCCGCCCGATGCGCCCCAACGACCGTGTTCAGGTGACGATGCGCATTGCCGACTGGGGCCGCAAGGCGCTGAGCCTGAGTTACGAGGTCACCAGGGACGGCGAGGTCACCGCCACCGGGATCGAGGTGCGCGGCATGTTCCTTCCGGGGCCGAACGGGCTGTCGGCGGGCGAAATGGCCCTGCTGCGCGACCTCTTGGGGCAATGAGCGGATCAGGTTTTTGTGAAGCCCGACATGTCGCTGGACCGGGCAACGTATTGGAAACGATATCCAGAGACGGAGCAACCATGACCTATTCGAAGACGCCCGAAGCCCTTGCCCGCCTGACGCCCGAACAATACCGGGTGACGCAGCAGAACGGCACCGAACGGCCCTTTACCAACGAATTCGACCACCATTTCGAGCCCGGGCTGTAGGTCGACATCGTTT
>CALEZJ010000184.1 GCA_937927885.1 uncultured Paracoccaceae bacterium
CCCTGACCACCTCGGGCATGCCGACATCCTCGGTCACGCTGCGCCGCCCAGATGTCGAGCGGCTTGAGAATACCGAGGCCGGCCAGATCGCCGCCGCCTCGGTTCTGACGGACGCCGATCCCCGCGCCGCCGGTCTGGTGGCGAACGGCGATCTTTACCCGCGTTTCCGCTGGGCGCTGAAACCCTATGTCGATCTGGGCATCTTCAGCGCCGAGGACGGATTGACCTATGAGGTCGGGGCCGAGGCCCGCGCCAGCTATGAGGTCGTGCCCGGCCTGATCCTGACCGGCGCCCTGCGCCAGCGCGCCTTCGGCGACATCGACCAGCGCGGCCCCGGCATCCCCGGCCGTCGCGGCGAGCATTTCACGCCCGAGGTATATCTGGCCGACCCGAGCCTTGAGACCACGCCCGAAGGCGTGCCGCGGGTGCGTTCGGATACGCGGATGTATACCGGCAATACCAGCCCGGTGATCCCGGAACTGACGCTGGCTTGGTATGCCAAGCCTTCGGACACGATCTATACCCGCGTCACCGGCGGCCTGCTGGAACGCGCCTATGGCGGCGTCTCGGCCGAGGTGCTGTGGAAGCCGGTCAATTCGCGCCTCGCCCTGGGGGCCGAGATCAACCATGTGAAGAAACGCGATTTCGACCAGCTTTTCGATTTCCGCGACTATGAGGTGACGATGGGCCATGTCTCGGCCTATTATGAATTCCCGCAGGGTTTCGTCGGACAGCTTGACGTGGGCAAGTATCTGGCCGGCGATCTGGGCGCGACGGTCACCCTGACGCGCGAATTCGCCAATGGCTGGCGGATCGGCGCCTTCGCCACCAAGACCGACCTCAGCGCCGAGGAATTCGGCGAAGGCAGCTTCGACAAGGGCGTGATGCTGTCGATCCCGATGGCATGGGCCACCGGCCAACCCTCGCGTGAGCGGGTCTCGACCACGCTGCGGTCGCTGTCGCGCGACGGGGGGGCGCAACTCAACGTGAACGGCCGGCTGTATGACAGGATCCGCGACAGCCATTCGGCGAAACTCTACGAAGGCTGGGGGAGGTTCTGGCGATGAACCGCGCTTTGAAGATCACGCTGGCTGCGGCCGCGCTGACGGGCCTTGCCGCCTGCGGCAACGAGACCGGGGGCGGTGGCCCACTGGGCGCGCTGGCCGAGACCGCCGGGCAGGTCGTGGCCGAGCGTCGGGCACCGGATCAGCCCGCCGCGCCCGAAAAGTCGCCGGCCGAAGCGGCGGCCGAGGCGCTGCGCGTCAATCCCGGTCCACTGATCCAGGCCGGCTTTGAATCCCTGAACCGGACGCAGATCATGGCGATGACCGGCCAGAACGGTGCCATGCGCACCTATATGACACCCTCGGAAGAGGCGCTGATCCTGCGCGGCGGCATGCTGGTCGGCACGCGGGGATTTGGCCACGACCTGTCGGTGGCCGAGCCGCAGACGGAATCACTGATCCGCGCCGGCGCCTCGGGCAGCGGCAGCCGGGTCATGCGCTATTTCGCGGGCGACGGGCTGGAACGGCCGTTGCAATTTTCCTGCACGGTCGGCGCGGGTCCGAACCCGGGCGTGACGGTCGAAAGCTGTCAGGGGCACGGCGTCAGCTTCCAGAACAGCTATATGGTGCAGGGCGGCCAGATCGCCGTATCGCGCCAGTGGATCGGGCCGGGGCTGGGCTATGTGACCATACAGACCTTGCGGCCCTGAAATCACGACGATTGCCGCACAAATCAGACAGCCGCCAATTCGGCGGCTGTTTGCGTTTCACGCAACCTGATCCGCAGGGTGGGCTTCAGCGCACCAGACCCGCGCAAAGGAAAAGGGGCCGGCCCGAAGGCCAGCCCCTTGAAAACAGACCGGGTGCACCCGATCCGCTTTCGAGATCAGCTGTCGTCGTCGTCCGAAGCGACGGCGGCGATCACACCCAGCAGCAGCAGGGCGGGAACAACCAGGCCGGCGTTGGTCGAAGCAGCGCGCTCTTCGACGACGACGGGTTCGACGTCGACGATGGGGGCGACATAGCCACCGGCCAGAGCCGAGGAAGCGGTCAGGCCGAGAGCGGCAGCGAAAGTAGCGAATTTGGTCATGATCATGCTCCGTTTCATTGAAGGCTGCCGTCTCCGGCAACATCGCTGCGACAGTCGCATAAACCCCGACCATTGAAAAGCGGCATCAATCCAGATCCTCCCAGGGCTTGTTTCAACTGTTGCATAATCGCCAACACCTCATGCCCCGCCGGGCTCCCCCCATCCCGCAGCGCCCCCGCCCCTGTTGCGAAACCGCGTCAACCACGGCGAGAAACATGGGAAACTGCAAAGAAAATCGCCGAGACAGCGATGATCGACGGTCCTGCGGGCGTATCCAGCCGCAAACTGGACCACAGG
>CALEZJ010000185.1 GCA_937927885.1 uncultured Paracoccaceae bacterium
CGCTTCGGCAAAGTCGATCTGAGCGGCCATCAGGGTGATGCTGGCCAGTCGGCTGTCGTCATCGCGTGCCATCGTCGCCGCCGCAATGGCCAGCATCGTGCCGCCAAGACAGTACCCCACCGCATGCACCTTGCGCTCCGGCACGATCCGACCCACGGCCTCCAGCGCCGTCATCACGCCCGTCTTGCGATAGTCCTCAAGTGAAAGGTCGGATTGCGCGGCGCCCGGATTGGTCCAGGAGATCATGAAGACCGTGAAACCCTGCGCGACGAGGTGTCTGACCATCGAATTGTGGCGCGACAGGTCAAGGATATAGTATTTCATGATCCAGGCCGGCACGATCAGCACCGGCTCGGCCTGCACCTGTTCGGTCTGCGGCGCATATTGGATCAGTTCGAAGAGGTCGTTGCGAAACACCACCGTGCCCGGCGTGCAGGCCAGATCCTGCCCGACGCGGAACCCTTCGGGCGCCGGATCGGGACTCTGCGTCAGGGTCTTCAGCGCATCGTGCGCGAAATGGGCGGCACCTTCGGCCAGGTTTCGCCCGCCCGAGGCCACGGTTGCCGCGATGATCTCGGGGTTGAGAGCGGGGAAGTTCGCAGGCGAGACGGTATCGAGCGCCTGTCGCGCCATGAACCGCACCCGGTCGGCGTCCTCGGGACGAAGACCGCGCAGATGGTCGGTCGCATGGTCCCACCAGTCCTGCACAGCCAGGAACCCCTGCTGCCACATGCGGAACGGCGGTTTCTTCCAGTCCGGGTGATCGAAACGGTGGTCGAAAGGCTTCGGGCTGAACGGCTGCGGGCTTTCGGGATCGGTGTCCGCCGCATGGGCCAACAGCTTCAGCGCATTCTGCTGCGCCCGCTGGATCAGTTCCATCTGGCGTCCGGGCGACTCGGACAGGTGAAAGGCCCAGTCGGTCCAGGCCTCGATGAAGGCATGCGCCGACACGCCCCCGCTCAGCCGCGCCATCGTCGCCCGAACGCTGCGATCAAGGGTCTCCCGAGCGTGCATCGCCTCGGGCGGCGCCGGTGCCGGGCGCGGGGACAGTGCCGAAGACCCCGTGACCTCAACGGTGGCAGGACCCATTTGAGCGGAGATCGAAGGCGTCTTGGCCATCCTTGCCCCCTGTTGATGCGGCCGCATGAGCGCGGATTCGCCCGCGAGTGTCGCACAGGACCGGCCGAATGTCCCGAGACGATCCATGGCGGATTTCGCAGTCCAGCAATGCCGGTCGGGGACGATGCCGGACTTCAGGGTCACCCGATGCCAGTCCCTGCCGACCGGATCCGCCGTCAGGCGCTTGCCGGGCCTTGCACCTCATTGGCCCATGCTGGGCGAGGTCGGCGCGGGGCCCGCGTCCGCCCACGACAGGCGCTGGCGCTGGGGGCGACTGACTTCCTGTCCTGATCCCGGGCGAGGCAGCGCTGCCGCCAACCGACCGGGCGCTGACCGAACACCTCGCCTTCTGTATCAAGACCGCCGACCTGATCGGCCCGGCAGCGCAGATCGCCTCCGCCGCCTCCCTGAACTGGTTACGCTGATTTCACCCGGCAAGTGCGCCGGGCAAATGGACCGCCAGGTGATCGAACACCAGCCGCACCCGCGCGCTGGCCCGCAAATCCTCGTGCATGGCCAGCCAGCAGTCGAGCTGAAAGTCGAAATGCGCCGAAAGCACCGGCCGTAGATCGGGACATGCGCGCGCGATCCCCGCCTGCGCCGCCCCGATCCCCAGCCCGGCGCGCACTGCGTTGAGCTGCGCCGCCTCACGGTCGCAGCGAAAACGCAGCATCCGCCGATCAAGCCCCGCCGCCGCCATCGCCGCCAGCGTCGCCGCGTCACGATCCGGCCCGATCAGCACATGGAAGGCGAGCTCTGCGGGTGTCTGCGGCGTACCGTGCGCCGCAAGGTAGCGCGCATGGGCATAAAGCCCGATCCGCACCCCGGCGATCCTGCGGGCCACCAGCCCGGTCTGCGTGGGGCGCACCATGCGCACGGCCAGATCGGCCTCGCGCCGGAGGAGGTTCTCGTTGCGGTTCGACAGCGCGAGTTCCACCTCGAGTCCCGGATGCGCGGCCAGAAGCGGTGCGAGGATACCGGGCAACACCTCGGCCCCGACCACCTCGCTGGCCGTCAGGCGCACCACGCCGCGCCCGGCGTCCAGCGGCGCCGACGCCGCGCGTTCCAGCGCAGCCGCGGCGCCTGCCATCGCCCGCGCTTCCGGCAGCAACTCGCGCCCGAGGTCGGTGAGCGCCATTCCCTGCGGTGCGCGCAGGAACAGCCCTGCCCCGACCGCCTCTTCCAGCAGGTCGATGTGCCGCCCCACCGTCGGCTGCGTCAGCCGCAGGGCGCGGGCGGCAGCCGACAGGCTGCCTTCCTCGGCCACGGCGATGAAGCTGCGCCAATGGTCCCACTGGATGGGAATGTTGCTCATGCATTTCTCTATATCCGATACAGAAAGTTAATCAATTTCAGAATGCCCTGATCCCGCCTATTTCCATGGCACATCACCAGAACAGGAGACTCTGCCATGACACCGTTCTTCGGGGTCGCTGCCGCCGTCGCGATCGCCCTTGGCTCGGCCTTTGCCTTTGCCCCGCGCGACGGGTTCGAGACGGAAATCTTCATCGCCTCCCCGCCCGAAACCGTCTGGGCGCTGCTGACCGACCCGGCCGAGCACGAGGCCTGGAGCCCGAACATGCGCCGTGTCGCTGGACGCTTCGTCGAAGGCGAGCGCGTGAGCCTGACGATGGGCACGCCCACGGGCGGCACCATCACCTTCCGCCCCGAGGTGCTCGTGGCCGACCCGGGCCGCGAACTGCGCTGGCTGGGCCGCCTCGGTCTGCCTCGGGTCTTTGACGGCGAACACTATTTCCTGCTCAGGGCCGAGAACGGCGGCACGCGTCTGATCCAGGGCGAACGCTTTCGGGGCGTCCTACTCTGGGTCATGGACGTCCAACCCTTCCGCGCCGAGTTCGCGCGCGCCAACGAAGGACTAAAGACCCGCGCCGAGCAAGTGTCGGGCCTGACGACGCGTGGTAACGGCTGAGGCCGCCAGCAGTTCCCAAACAAGCCTGTGGCACAGTCAGCGCCCACCGCCCCAAGGACCGAGGCCAATACGACGAAAAGCGATCAAGCAACTCCGAGCACTTATGCTTTTCGGCTCGCCACAGCGATCCTGATTGCACACGAACGACGCAACCCAGCCGCGGAGCCACAGGGATGATGGCGGAGGGGAAGGGCCTGATATCCAACCTTCTCCACCGCAAGTCATTGTTTTTGCTAAGCCCACTCAAATCTTCGGTCGTCGCCCTGAGAAGGATTACTCGACCAGCCGGACCCAGGTTCGGCTGACGCTGGCCCCGGACAATCATTGATCTGATCGGCGGCGCAGCAAGCCAGTCCGTTACATGCGAAATCAGTCCGGCTGTCGAACCGGGCAGCTTTCGTCAGCCGCCCAGTCGGCAAAACTGAGATAGTAGACGTGAACGTTGTTCCTCCCGGCGACGACTGCAGCGAGTGCCGCCAGCGCTGCGCGGCCACCTCCGTTGCAGTGGCTTACAATGGGCTTGGAGCCGTCTATACCCTCTGCATCGAGCAGCTGCGCGATCTCAGATGCCGGGCGCAGATGCGTCCCGTCGAGCAGATCGTCATGGGCAACGTGCGCCGCGCCGGGCAGATGCCCGCCGCGCGAATTGCCCTTGAGGTCTTCGCCGCGAAACTCCGCAGCGCTCCGCGCGTCAAAGATCTGGATGTTCGGCAGTTCGCCTTTCAAGCCCTCCCGATCCCTCAGGCCGACCCTTCCGGCGCCGGGGGCAAGACAAAATGGGGCCAATGACACGGGAACTTGCGGCGGAATGGCGGAAAGCGCAGCAATGCCGCCATTCAGGACTATGGCGGGAAGACCGAAGTACTGAAGGATGAACCAGACCCGCGCGGCTTCGGTCATGCGCCCGTCGTCCAGAACGACGCTCACGGCATCCGGCCCCACGCCGAGCGCTTCGAGTTCGCGCCGCCAGAAAGCGAGATCGTCGAAGCCTGACTGGCTGCGTTTCGCGCGTTCGATCCAGTCCTCGATCGGCACACTCAGCAGCCCTTCGGGTCGTTCATCGCCGGCCGGGACGTAGATCAGCCGGAGCGGTCCGAGTCCTGGGAGATCAGTCGCGTTGACGAGGGGCGTGCGATGCATGGTGTGTCCTTTTTCGAAGATGATACGCGAAAGGTTCGGTCAGATCAGCCCTGCCGCCAGCCCGAGCCCAAGAGCGATCATCGTGAGCGCGACAGTGATCTGAACCCCACGCAGCGTGACCTTGTTCAAGATACGCGTCCCGATGAAGGCTCCGAGAAAGGCGCAAAGCGTCGCGACCCCGACGACCGTCCAGACATCCGGTGTCAGGGCTGCGAAATTGCGGGTGAAATGCGACAGGCCGTAGATGCTCAGTCTAGTGACGTCGACGATCACGGCCGCCACGACCCCAGTCGCGATGAATGCTTCCTTCGTAAGTCCCGCCTTGATCAGGAAGGCGGTTCGGAACGCGCCCTGATTGCCCGAAAGCCCTCCGAAGAACCCCGAGATCAGCCCGCCAAGCGGCATCAAACGCGGCGGGAACTTCAGTCGGGCAAAGGCCGGGGAAAGCTCCAGAAGCGCAAAGATCACGATCAGCGTGCCGATGGCCAGCGGCAGCGCCTCGATCCGGTACTCGTTGCCGAAACCAGCCCAGGTCGTGATCGTCGGCAGATCGGACAACCGGACCAGAAGCGACGCGCCCAGAATTGCTGCAAGCGCCGCAGGGACCGCGAAGCACAGCAGCACGCGCATATCGGCCCGTCGTCCCACGAGCGCCAGCTTGAACAGGTTGTTGGCCAGATGGACCAGTGCCGTGGCGCCGACGGCCACCTCGACGGGCATCAGAAGGGCGAAGGCCGACATCAGGATCGTGCCGAGGCCGAAGCCGGAGAACAGCGTCAACCCGGAGGCGAGGAAAGCGACAAGCGCGACAAGGAGGATGTCCATGAAACCGCGAACTCCGGGGATTGACGCACAAGATATGAGATGATTTATCGGGTGTCGATATCGAAAGCCGTGGGTGGCGTCTTGGCCGACCAAATGGAGCATCATGATCTGCTGTCCGGCCTCGTGCGGCTGCACGTGCGCCACCATGCGGCGCAGCACCCGGTCTATGGCCAGTGGATGATCGACGAGTTGGCGCGGCACGGCTACCGCCTGTCGCCGGGCACGCTCTATCCGATGCTCTCGAAGATGGAGCGGGACGGCTACCTGACCAGCAAGACCGAACGCGAGGGACGCACGTCCCGCAAGTTCTACACGATCACGGACAAGGGACGCGAAGGTCTCGCGGTTGCGCGGGTTCGATTGCGGGAACTGAAGGGCGAGGCAGGAACGGAATGACGGACACGACAGACACGACCGAGGCCAGGCCCGCGCAAGGAACGCCGGGCGAGGTCTTTTCCGCCTTCTTCAAGCTCGGCCTGACCTCCTTCGGCGGGCCGATCGCGCACCTCGGCTATTTCCGCGATGAACTGGTCACGCGACGGAAATGGCTGAGCGATCATGCCTACGCCGACCTGGTGGCGTTGTGCCAGTTCCTGCCTGGTCCGGCCTCGAGTCAGGTGGGTTTCGCCCTCGGGATGATGCGCGCGGGCTGGCTCGGCGCGCTCGCCGCCTTCACTGCATTCACGCTGCCCTCCGCCCTGATCCTGCTCGTCTTTGCGATGACGGCAGCACAGATCACCGGGCCGATCGGTACGGGCATCCTCCACGGGCTGAAGATCGTCGCAGTGGCGATCGTGGCGCAGGCGGTATGGGGTATGGCGAAAAGCCTGTGCCCCGACCGCGAACGCGCCAGCATCGCAGTCGGGGCGGTGGCGGTGCTTGCCTTCTTCCCCGGCGCGTTCGGCATGGTGGGCACCATCATTCTCGGCGCTCTCGCGGGGCTGGTCCTCGGCCGAGGGACGGAAAAGCCGGTTGGCGGTCACGTAACGATGCCCGTTCGACGCGCGCAGGCTGGCATCGCCCTCGCAGCATTTTTGGCCTTCCTGGTCGTCCTGCCACTGATCGCGGGCGGGTCGCAGGCTCTGGCGGTCGTCGACAGCTTCTACCGCGCCGGCGCATTGGTCTTTGGCGGCGGTCATGTCGTCCTGCCGCTCCTGCAAGCCGAGGTGGTCGCGCCCGGCTGGGTCTCGCCAGATGAGTTTCTGGCCGGATACGGTGCGGCGCAGGCGGTGCCGGGGCCGCTCTTCACTTTCGCCGCCTATCTCGGCGCGATCCTGGGGCCGGAACCGAACGGCATCCTCGGCGCAACCCTCGCCCTTCTTGCGGTCTTCCTGCCCGGTTTCCTGATCCTGATTGGCGTCCTGCCATTCTGGGATCGTTTCCGGACCATGGCCACGGCGCAATCGCTGATGCAGGGCGCGAACGCCGCCGTCGTCGGCATCCTCGGCGCGGCGCTCTACTCTCCGGTCTTCACAAGTGCTATCGGCGACCTGCGGGATTTTACGCTGGCGCTTGCCTGCCTCGTTCTGCTGTTGGCGTGGAAGGCCCCGCCCTGGCTGGTTGTCATCGTGGCGGCATTCGGCGGAGTGGTACTGGCCCTGATTGCCTGACGCTCACACCAGCCGGGCTGCAATCTCCGAAACCACGACGAGTGCATCTGCGGTCCCGTTCGCCTCGCCCTTTTCGAAGTCGCCCTCGATGGTGCCCATCTGGTTGGTCACATGGGCAAGGCAGATGACGGCTCGGCCCCGCGCTTGGGCAAAAGCGTAGAGCGCCGACGCTTCCATCTCGACCGCCAGAATGCCACGAGACCGCGCCGCAGCGATGGCGGTCTCCGTCTCACGGAACGGGGCATCAGTTGTCCAGGTCGCGCCGGTGAGCACGCGTGGGCCGCCATCGAACGCGCCATCCAGTCGCGCCACTAGCTGTTCGGGCGCCGCGCTCCATTCGGAGGGCGGGAGGTAGTGGTAGCTTGTGCCCTCGTCGCGCAGCGCCCGGTCGACCAGGATGAAATACGGCGGCGCGCCCTGCGGCGTGATCTCTCCCGAGGAGGTGACGCTGATCAGGAGTTCGCAGCCGGAGGCGAACATCTCCTCGGCGACGAGCACAGCGAAGGAAGCGCCGACAGCGCAGCCGACCACGCCGATCTCGTGGCCCTCCAGATCGAACACCCACATGTCCGTGTGGTAGCAGACCCATCCTTCGTGCCGCCGCGCGCGGCCTTCGGCCCGGAGCTGGCGCACGATGTCGCCGTCGGGGTCGAGCAGACAGACTTTCGGCACCGCGACTGCATCCGCACCTTTCTGGCGGCGCGCCTCGCGCAGCAGGCTTTCGGGCGTGAAGGCCGACGGAGCGTCGTGATGCTTGTCTGCAAGGATGGGTGGCGTGGTTTCTTCGCCGGCACTCATGACTGCTCCGTTTCGTTTCTTGTATCGAGGGGCTTGGTCGCGCCGAGGACCAGAAAGGCCGCGCCCTGCGTTGTCCAGCGCCCGAGCCACGGATCGATCGGCGCCATGAATTTCGCGGCCCACCCGAACGGCGGGTAGAACACGGCCCCGCTGACCTTGGCGTCGGCAAGGCCCGCCCCGGTGGCCAGCGCAAGCAGATCGGCCCGGCTCCGGAAATGTGCCGCACTCCAGAGCTTCGAGCCGAGCCAGCCCTTCAGGCGCCTCTGCGCGGCCCAGAGGCTCCAGCGCCCGAGTTCGCCCAAGATCAGCCGGCCGCCAGGCTTCAGGACGCGGACCATTTCCCGGATCGTCGGGCGCGGATCGTCGACAAAGCAGAGGGTGGCGACCGACACGACGCAATCGAAGCGCCCGACGGAGAACGGAAGGCCGCCAGCATCCCCTTCGACCAGATCGATTTCGACACCTGCAGCTTTCGCCCGGCGGCGCGCTGCGGCGATCATGTCTGCCGAGGCATCGAGGCCGGAGACCCGAGCGCCGGACCGGGCTAGCCGGGTCGCCAGCACACCCTCGCCGCAGCCGACATCGAGGATGCGCAGGCCGCGTGCCGGGCCAATCCGGTCCAGCAGGACACGCTCCTCGAGTGCGTCCGTGATCCTGCCGAGCGTACTGCAGCGCCAATCCGCATAGGCATCGGGAAGACCCTCGAGCGCGGGGTCGTGAGCGTCCGGGCCGGGCCGCTCCGCTTCCGTCAACTCAGCACCCCGCGCAGGCGCGTCACCACATGGTCGATCTCATCCGCGGTCGTGGTGCGGCCGAGGCTGAACCGGATCGCACCCATGCCGACCTGCGGTGCAACCCCCATCGCCTCCAGGACCGGAGACAACTCGACCCGTCCCGAATGGCAGGCGGAGCCGGTTGAGGCCGCGACTTCCGGCATGGCCGCGAGGATCTCCGCGCCCACCCGCCCGACGAAGGCGACGTTGAGGGTGTTGGGAAGGCGGCGTTCGGGATGACCGTTGAGAACGACGCGGTCGCCGAACGCATCCTTAAGCGCGGCCCAGAAGCGATCCCGCAGCGCCTGGACTTGCTCCATTGGCCCCAGGTCGGCGGCAAGACTGGCGGCCACCCCGAGCGCGGCTGTGAGCATCGCGCTTTCGGTGCCCGCGCGCCGCCCGCTCTCATGCCCGGCGCCGTGGATGAACGGCTCCAGCTGGAGGCCATCACGGATGAAGAGCGCGCCGACGCCCTTGGGGGCATGGAACTTGTGCCCGGCCATCGTCAGCAGATCGACGCCGAGGTCGTCCACCCGGGTCGGGATCTTGCCGACCGACTGCGCGGCATCGGTGTGGAAGCGAACGCCGTGCTCTCGCGCGATCGCCGCGCACTCCACGATGGGCTGGATCGTTCCCGTCTCGTTGTTGGCGTGCATGATGGTGACAAGTACGGTGTCGGCCGTGATCGCCCGCCGCAGATCGTCGGGATCGACGAGCCCCGTGCCATTGACCGGGAGCCAGGTCACCTGCGCGCCGAGGCGCTCGAGAAATCGAAGCGGCGCCACGATGGCCGGATGCTCGGCGCTCGACGTGATGAAATGCGGCCGTTCCTTGCCGCTGGCGAAGAACACGCCCTTCAGCGCGTGGTTGTTCGCCTCGCTGCCGCCGCTCGTGAACACGATCTCCTGCGGCGCGCATCCCAGAAGGGCCGCGACGTGCGTTCTGGCGTCATCGACCATTCGGCGGGCGGGAACCCCGGCCCAGTGGCCGCTGGAAGGATTGCCGTGCCCAGTCTCCAGGGCATGGCGCATGATATCGGCGACCTCGGGTGCGACCGGCGTGCTGGCGTTGAAATCCAGATAGATGTCGCGCATGGCCCTGCCTCCCTTTCGTTGTCGCTCTGCCCGGGGTCAGGGCTGGTAGGCCGCGTCCTGCTGCCAGCCGGTGAAGCCGGTCTGCATGACGACAACGTTGGACCGTCCGGCGACCCGCAGCGCAAAAGCCGCCTGCGCCGACAGGCTGCCGGTGTTGCAGAAGAGGATGGTCATACGACCCTCAGGGATCTCGTCGATCCGGTCGAGGACTTCGCGCCACTCGATGTTGACGGCGCCGGGAATTGTGCCCTCCTCGAACTGGCCCGCGTCGCGGGTGTCGACGAAGAGTGCAGTCTCGAAGACGGTCTGGTCGAGTTGCTGGGGCAGGATGATGCCGGATTCGTATTCCGAGAACATCATGTATTCCGACATGGCGTCGATGGCCGCGTCCTGTGCCAAGGCGGGCGCTGCATGCAGCCCGAGCGCGACGGTCGTCGCCAAAAGTAGGTGTTTCAGTTTCATCCGAGGTCTCCTCCGTTCCGGTTTCTGGTGTTCAGGTGTTCTGCGCGAGCCAGCCGATCGTGCCGCCTTCGAGCCAGAGGGCGTTCGGGTGGCAGAGCCTGTTCAGGATGTCCGCACCCTCTGCCGACCGACCGCCGCCCTTGCCGCAAATGGTCACGGGCGTCTTTCCAGCCGGGAGGTCACCCGCGCGATCCTCGAGTTCGGCCAGCGGGATATGCACCGCGCCCGTCACATGGGCGGCGGCGAAGTCTTCTGCGTCGCGGACGTCGATCAGGTGGAAGCGATCTGGATCGGCCGCGAGGGCGGCGAGCGTCAGCATCCCGGCCATCAGAACACCAGCACCTTGTCGGCAGCGAGCGTGCCTTGCGCGAGTTCGTCCATGGTGGAGCGGGTCGCGCCCTCCATCATGTCGCCCTCTGCAAGGCCGCGCGCGTCCATGTAGGTGCCGCACATCAGAACGCGCCCCTTGGCGGACAGGACCCGGCGGAGCATCCGCTCGAGGTTGTAGTAGCCATCGGGCGTCTTCTGCCCCGCCTTGGCGCAGAGCACCGCATCTGCCATCAGGAAGAGAGTGATCTCGGCCTCCGGGTCGTTCTTGGCCAGCGCGTGGGCCATGCGCAGGCCATTGAAGCTGCGCTCGGTGCCGTAGGGCGGGTCGTTCAGCAGGATCAGGTGTTTCATGCGGTTGCTCCGTCGGTGGCGGGGTTCAGGCGCGGATGGGTTTCTTCGCCGAGCCAGAACAGCAGGCCGCCGGAGACGAACATGGAGATCGCGACGAACCAGAAGGCGGCTTCCGCCGCGCCGGTCAGGCTAGCTGCGAGCCCTAAGCCGAGCGCACCGATGGCGTAGCCGAGGTCGCGCCAGAAGCGGTAGAT
>CALEZJ010000186.1 GCA_937927885.1 uncultured Paracoccaceae bacterium
AATGACGTGCTGCTGAACGGCGGCAAGCTCAGCGGGATCCTGCTGGAAAGTCCGGGGCAGGGGGTTCTGGCGCTGGGGATCGGCGTGAACCTGCGCGCGGCGCCGCCGCCCGAGCCGGGCGCGGCCTTTCCCCCGGTCAGCCTGGGGGGCGAAACCGGCCTGGACGTGACGCCCGAAACGCTGCTGGCCCACCTTGCCCCGGCCTTTGCCACCTGGGAGGCGCGGCTGACGACCTATGGCTTTGCCCCGCTGCGCGACGCGTTCCTGCGCCACGCCGTGCGCCGGGGCGAGCCGCTGGTCGCGCGCACCCCGCGCGAGGATATTCACGGTGTCTTTGACACCATCGACCACACCGGCGCGCTGGTCTTGCGCACATCCACCGGGCCGAGGCTGGTTTCCGCCGCTGACATCTTCTTTCCCTGATCGAGGTTTCCATGCTGCTCTGCATCGATTGCGGCAATACCAACACCGTGTTTTCCCTGTGGGACGGCACCCAGTTCCTGGGCACCTGGCGCACCGCGACCAGCCACAAGCGCACGGCGGACCAGTATTACGTCTGGCTGTCGACCCTGATGGCGCTCAGAAAGATCGACGCGACGATTACCGACGTGATCATCTCGTCGACCGTGCCGCGCGTGGTCTTCAACCTGCGCGTGCTGGCGGACCGCTATTTCAACTGTCGCCCGCTGGTGGTGGGCAAGCCCGAATGCCTGCTGCCCGTGCCGCCCCGGGTCGAGGCCGGGGTGCGTCCGGGCCCGGACCGGCTGGCCAATGCCGCCGGTGCCTTTGACCGCCACGGCGGGCATTGCGTGGTGGTCGATTTCGGCACCGCGACCAACTTTGACGTGGTGGCCGAGGACGGCGCCTATGTCGGCGGGGTGATCGCGCCCGGCGTCAACCTCAGCCTGGAAGCGCTGCATCAGGGCGCCGCCGCCCTGCCGCATGTCGATATCTCGCGCCCGGAAAAGGTGATCGGCACGAATACCGTCGAATGCATCCAGTCGGGCGTTTTCTGGGGTTACATCGGCCTCATCGAAGGGATAACGGCAAGGATCAAGGCCGAATACGGGCGCCCGATGAAGGTCATCGGCACCGGCGGGCTGGCGCCCCTGTTCGCGCAGGGCGATACCGCGCTGTTCGATACGGTCGAAGACGATCTGACGATTCACGGCCTGACCGTGATCTACCGCCACAACAAGGACGCCGCATGAGCAAGGACCGACTGATCTATCTGCCGCTGGGGGGCGCCGGCGAAGTCGGCATGAACGCCTATGTCTATGGCTATGGTCCCAAGAACCGCGAGCGGCTGATCCTGGTCGATGTCGGCGTGACCTTTCCGGACATGGACGGCAGCCCCGGCGTCGACCTGATCATGGCCGACCTGCGCTGGCTGGAGGAACGCCGCGACCGGCTGGAGGCGATCTTCATCACCCATGCGCACGAGGACCATGTCGGCGGCCTGGGCCATCTGTGGAACCGGCTGCGCGTGCCGGTCTATGCGCGCGATTTCACCGCGCGGATCGCCGCCAAGAAGATGATCGAGGCCGGGCAGCCCATCGACGTGATCGAGGTGGTCGGCAAGGCGCCCGAGGTTGTGGAACTGGGGCCCTTCAAGGTTTCGTTCATCCCGGTCGCCCATTCGCTGCCCGAGGCCTCGGGCCTGCTGATCGAGACCCCCGCCGGGCGCGTGTTGCACACCGGCGATTTCAAGCTGGACATGGCACCGGGCGTCGGCGACCCCTTTGACGAGGACATGTTCCGCGCCCTCGGCCAGCGCGGCGTGCACGCGATGATCTGCGATTCGACCAATGTCTTTTCGCTGCACCCCGGCCGGTCCGAAAGCTCGCTCCCCCCGGCGATCACCGATCTGGTGAAGTCTGCCAAGGGGCTGGTGGTGGCGACCACCTTTGCCTCGAACGTCGCGCGCGTGCGCACGCTGGCCAAGGCCGCGCGCGCCGCCGGGCGCACGGTCTGCCTTCTGGGCCGGGCGATGCAGACCATGGTGCGCACCGCGACCGAGGCAAGGCTCCTGCACGATTTCCCGCCCACCATCCCGGCCGAGGAAGCCGTGCAACTGCCGCGCGACAAGGTCATGCTGATCGTCACCGGCAGTCAGGGCGAGCGGCGCGCGGCCTCGGCCCAGTTGTCGCGCGGGTCCTATCTGGGGTTCTCGCTGAAAGAGGGGGATCTGTTCCTGTTCTCCTCGATGACCATTCCGGGCAACGAGCGCGACGTACTGCGCATCGTCAATGCGCTCAGCGAGCAAGGCGTTGACGTGGCAGACAATTCCCAGGGAGCCTATCATGTGTCGGGTCACGCGAACCGCCCCGATCTGGAGCGCCTGCACGATCTGGTCAGCCCGGCGATCCTGGTGCCGATGCATGGCGAACACCGCCATTTGCGCCAGCACGCGCTGCTCGCACAGGCGCGCGGCATGGCCGCGGCGATTGCGCCGAATGGCACGATGCTGGACCTGACCGGCCCCGAACCCAAGGTCGTCGACCAGATCGAGACCGGGCGGCTGTATCTGGACGGGACTGCGATCTATGGCGCGCTTGACGGTGTCGTGCGCGAGCGGCTGAAGATGGCGCTGAACGGTCTGGTGCTGGTGACGGTGATCATCGACGAGGCCGGTGTGCCGCTGGGCGACCCCTGGGCCGATTGCCAGGGTCTCGCGCGCGAGGGGCGGTCAGGCCGGGCGCTGAACGAGGTGATCGAGGACGAGCTGGCCGAAGAGATCGCGCGCACCGGCAAGAAGGTGCTGGCCTCGGACGACAAGCTGATCGAGGCCCTGCGCAAGCGCGTGCGGACCTGCTGTCTGGACGAGATCGGCAAGAAGCCCGAGGTGCAGGTCGTCATCAGCCGCCTGTCGGACGAGTGACGCGGGGGCCTGCGCCGTCAAGCCTTTCTTAACCTGAGCCTGCGAGTGTGGCGGGCAATGGCAGGATAGGCTGGCGATGCCCGGTGACGATTTCGATTCTCTCCTTCGGCGCAAGCTGACCCCGCGTCCGGCGGCAAATCCGGTGGCGCAGGCGGAAACCGGCGTGGCCGGGGGGCTGTTGCGCGCGTTTTCCCGCGCGCTTTCCGATACGACCCCGCTGGTCGCGGAATCGGCCAGACTGCACCGCAAGCGGGCCACGCTGGTCGAACTCCTCGATTCGATCGAGCCCGAGGCCTTTGTCGTCACCCTCTGTGACGGGGCGCGGACCGGGATGGCCCTGATCGACCAGAGCGGCTTTTCCACCCTGATCGAGGCCATGACCATCGGCCGCCTCTCTCCGCGCGCCCCGGTTGCCCGCCGCGCCAGCGTCACCGACGGGGCGCTGCTGGCGGCGCTGATCGACCGCTGCCTTGCCGCGCTGGATGATCCGGACCCCGCGCGGGCCTGGCGCTGCGCGCGGCCCGTGCCGGACCACCGCCTGCTGGGGGTGCTGCTGGACGATGGCGGGTTCGATCTGGTGGCGATCACCGGCGAACTGGTCGCGGGGGATGTGGCGCGGCCGCTGCGGCTGATGCTGGCCCTTCCCGGCGAGGTCGCTGTGCCGCGCCCGGTCGACCCCGATCCCGCCGCCCCCGCTCGCCAGACCTGGGCCGAGGCGCTGGAGGCGTCGGTTCTTGGCGCGCCGGCCTGCCTCAGGGCCGAACTGGGCCGGGTCACCCTGCCGCTGGCCGAGGTGCTCGCCCTCGGGGTTGGCAGCAGGCTGACCCTGCCGCTGTCCAATCTGGAAGAGGTGCGGCTTGTCGCGCTGGATGGTTCGACGCAGGGTCTGGGGCGTCTGGGCCAGACCCGCGGCAACCGCGCCGTGCGCCTGACCACGCTGCCCGGGCAGACACCCACGGTGATGATGCAGGACGCAGCACCGCGCGGCCTGGCGGCTGGTTTGGACGGCGGGTAGGGGCATGGGTCACACGGTTGCCCTGGCAGGTGCGGGGTCCGCCCGGGCCGATTCGGAACCGGCAAGCGGGTCGCCGGGGTCTTTGGCTGGGTTCTGCGCGCGCCTGCCAGGGCGCCAAGCTGGCACGCCGCCGCGGTGCGGTTGTCCCCGCCGCGCGGGGCAAAGCGCCTTGACCCGATTCGCTGTCGAAGCGGCAGGGATCCTGCGACGACAAAGCGCCGTGGAACCGCCAGCGGGGGAAAGCCCCGCCCCCGCATTCGAAACGGGTCCGGGTTTCTCCCGCCGCCGGGGGAGGCGCCCCGGCGGATCGCTCCGGCACGGGGAGCCTGTCCGCCCGCCCCGTGCCGCTCTCCGCCGACGACCCGTGCAAACCGGTGCGGGGATCGGTCCCGACCCGCCGCTGGCTGCTGGCCAATCGGCGGGCAAAAGGCGCGCTGCATGTCGAGAACACCCCCTCCGGGGCGGCAGGCGGCTGTCACGCGGGACAGATCGCTGGCCGACCTTTCCTGCCATCGCGATCACATCGGAGCGCCGGGCGTGACGGGGTGATGCGTCGATCCGGCACCGGGGGGCGGCACCGTGGGCGGCACCGGGGGCACGCCGGACGCGTCGCCCGGGCTGCGGGCAGGGGCGCCGTGTTTGTCGGGTGACCCGCACAACGAGGCCGGGCGCGCAGGCGGGGAATGGAGGCCAGTGCCGGTGCGGGCCCAGGTGCGGGGGCCCCGGCGAAGGCCAATGGCGAAAGCGGGCGTCCCGCGCGGCGGGGTGGGGGTATGATGGCGGGGTGTCTGGTGTGGCGCGGTCTCGGGCGGCTCGCGCCGTGGCGTGATGGCGTGGTGTCTGGCGCGCCGCGGTTCCGGGCAACTCGCGCGGAGCGGGTGTGGCGAGTTGGCGGGGTGTCTGGCGCGCCGCGGTTTCAGGCGTCCCGCGCGGAGCGGGTGTGGCGAGTTGGCGTGGTGTCTGGTGTGGCGCGTTTGCGGGCGTCCTGCGCCGTAGCGTGATGGCGTGGTGTGTGGCGCGCCGCGGTTTCGGGCGGCTCGCGCGGAGCGGGTGTGGCGAGTT
>CALEZJ010000187.1 GCA_937927885.1 uncultured Paracoccaceae bacterium
GCCCTATACGATTCACGGCGGGCATCAGCCGTCGCTTTGGGACATCGATCTCAGCGTGCGCATGTGCGCGGCGATCCGCAAGGCCGTGGGGAACCGCGCGGACCTTCTGTTCGGCACGCATGGCCAGTTCACCCCCTCGGGCGCGATCCGGCTGGGGCAGGCGATCGAGCCCTATTCGCCGCTGTGGTACGAGGAACCGATTCCGCCCGACAACCTTCTGGATTTCGCCCAGGTGGCGCAGGCGGTGCGTATCCCGCTGGCCACCGGCGAGCGGATGACGACCAAGGCCGAATTCGGCACCCTGCTGCGGTCGGGGGGGGCGTCGATTCTGCAACCCGCGCTGGGCCGTTCGGGCGGGATTCTGGAGACGAAAAAGATCGCCGCCCTCGCCGAGGCGTTCGGCGCGCAGGTGGCACCGCATCTTTATGCGGGGCCGGTGGAATGGGCGGCGAATGTGCAACTGGGCGCCACGCTGCCGAACCTGCTGCTGATCGAAACCATCCAGACAGGGGGCGAGTTCCACCTGCCGCTGATCCGCCATTCGCTGCGCGTCGAAGACGGATACATCCCCGTGCCCACCGCGCCGGGCCTCGGGATCGAGTTCGACGAAACCCTTGCCCGAGCAAATCCTTATGCTGACTCTGCGCTGCATCTTCAGATGCAGGAGGCGCCGATCGACTATTCCGCGCCCGGCTCGTTTGGCGGTGGAGCCCCGCGCGATTGACGCGGCGGAAAAGAATTCGGTTGAAATGTCGAGCCCGTCGCGTTTGGATAGGCTTGTGTCGCAAACAGAACGGCAGCGGCGGGCGCCATGGGGCGCCATGAGGCCAGCGTCGGCCGCCGCCAAACAGGTCGAGCCAACAGGGAGAACATCAATGAAAGACGTCGCAAACAACGTCGCCCACCCCGTCGCCGCGATGTACGCGCGCGAGTGTGCGGCGGGCAAACTCAGTCGCCGGGAATTCCTGACCCGCGCCACCGCGCTGGGTCTGGCCGCCCCGGCGGCCTATGGCCTGCTGGGTCTTGTTGCGCCTCAGGCGCAGGCGCAGACCCCGGTGGCAGGCGGCACGCTGAAGATGCAGATGCTCGTCAAGGCGCAGCGCGATCCGCGCACCTGGGACTGGTCGGAACTGGCCAACGTCTGCCGTGGCTGGCTGGAATACCTGGTCGACTACCAGCGCGACGGCTCGTTGACTCCGGTGCTGCTGTCGGGCTGGGAGGCCTCGGACGACGCGCTGACCTACACGCTGAACGTCCGCCAGGGCGTCAAGTGGAACAACGGCGATGACCTGACGGCCGAACACATCGCCCACAACTTTGCCCGCTGGGCGGATTCCTCGGTCGAAGGCAATTCGATGGCCAGCCGGATCGGCGCCCTGATGGCCGATGGCCAACTGCGTGACGGCGCGGTCGAGGTTGTCGACAGCCATACCCTGCGACTCAACCTCAGCGCACCCGACATCGCGCTGATGGTGTCGCTGGCCGACTACCCCGCAGCCGTCGTCCACCCCTCCTTCGAGGGCAATGACCCGGTCGCCAACCCGATCGGCACCGGCCCCTATCGCCCGGTCAGCCATGCCCCCGGGATCGGCGCCGTGCTTGAGCGCAACCCCGATCACACCTGGTGGAACGCGGGCAACGGTGCCTGGCTGGACCGGATCGAGTTTGTCGATCTGGGCACGGACCCCGCCGCCTGGATCGCCGCCGCCGAAGCCGGCGAGATCGACGCGACCTATCAGACCCAGGGCGAGATCATCGACATCCTCGAGGCCGTCGGCCTGCCGCGCTCCGAGGCCGTCACCGCCTCGACCCTCGCCGTGCGCTTCAACCAGGAGCAGGAACCCTATACCAACGTCGCCGTGCGTCGCGCCCTGATCAAGGCGGTGAACAACGCGGTGGTGCTGGAACTCGGGTATTCGGGTCTGGGCACCGCGGCGGAAAACCACCATGTCTGCCCGATCCATCCGGAATACGCCGAGGTCGAGAACATCCCCTTCGACCCCGCCGCCGCGCGCGCCGAAATCGAGGCCGAGGGGCTGGGCAGCTATGAGTTCGAACTGATCTCGGTCGACGAGGCCTGGCAATCGGAAACCTGCGATGCCGTGGCGGCGCAGGTTCGCGACGCGGGCATCAACATCAAGCGCACGATCCTGCCGGGTGCGACCTTCTGGAACGACTGGACCAAATACCCCTGGTCGGCGACCGAATGGAACATGCGCCCCCTTGGCGTGCAGATCCTGAACCTCGCCTATCGCACCGGGGTTCCGTGGAACGAGGCGGCCTTCTCGAATGCCGAATTCGACACGCTGCTCGATCAGGCCAACGGCATCGCCGATGCCGACGCGCGCCGCGTGGTGATGGCGCGGCTGGAAGAGATCATGCTGGAACAGGGCGTTCTGGTGCAGCCCTACTGGCGCTCGATCTTCCGCAACGCGCGGCCGAACGTCCACGGGGCCGAGATGCACCCGACCTTTGTTGTCGACGTGGTGAACTACTGGAAGTCGTGATGCGATGACCGGATGCGCGCCGGGGGGTCCCGGCGCGCATGCCTCCTGGCCCGGCACGGCACCGGGCCCGTCAGTCAAGCCGTGGCGCTTGCCGCCGCTCCGCACCGGGATTTGCCATGCTGGTTTTCCTCGCCCGACGCGTCGGCATGATGCTGGTCACCGCCCTGTGCCTGACCTTCATCGTGTTTGCCCTCACCAACCTGCCCGCAAAGCTGGAGACCCTGGCGAAAACCCAGGCCGGCAGCCGCATGACCGATGCCGAAGTCGCCAGCTGGATCGAGCGCAACGGCTATGGCTCGCCAATGCTGCAACGCTATGGCGAATGGCTGGGCGTCGTGCCCGGCTGGGTGCGCGAGGAGGCCAACGGCACGATCCGCGGCCGCTGCGTCGACCGCGCGGGCACGCCCGATGCCGCCGGCACACGCTGCGGCATCCTGCAAGGCGAC
Organism: uncultured Paracoccaceae bacterium; assembly: GCA_937927885.1. GTDB lineage: Bacteria > Pseudomonadota > Alphaproteobacteria > Rhodobacterales > Rhodobacteraceae > Pararhodobacter. The sequence continues at coordinate 2,954 of CALEZJ010000187.1, forward strand.
TGGGGCTTTTCCACCCGATTCCGCGAAAGCGTCACCTCTGTCCTTTCGGCGCGACTGGGGGCGACCGGCTGGCTGATGATGTGGGTGCTGATCGTCATGGTGCCGATGTCCTTGATTGTCGGCGTTCTGGCGGGGATGCGCGAGGGCTCGCGCACCGACCGCGCCCTGTCGACCCTCGCCATCACCACCACCGCAACGCCCGAATATGTCTCGGGCGTCGTGTTCATCGCGCTGCTCGCCTCGTCGACCGTCGGCCTGTCGCCACTTCTGGTCGGCTGGGGCTGGGCCACGGGTCCGGTGCTGTTCCAGGGCAACGCACGCTCGGCGCTCGACGGGATCACGTTCTGGAACTTCACCCTGCCGGTGCTGACCGTGGCGCTTTATGGCATGGGCTATATCGCCCGCATCACCCGCGCCTCGATGACCGAGGTGATGACCCAGCAATACATCCGCACCGCGCGCCTGAAAGGCGTGTCCTTTCCGGCCATCGTGATGCGCCACGCGCTGAGAAACGCACTGATCGCCCCCTTCACGGTGATCATGCTGCAAATCCCCTGGCTCCTGAACGGCGTCGTCATCACCGAGGTGCTGTTCTCCTACCCCGGTTTCGGCTGGTCGCTCTACGAGGCGGCGATCAACAACGACATCGAACTGCTCCTGGGCGCCTCGGTCGTCGCCGTCGTCGTGGTTCTGATCACGCAACTGATTTCGGATCTGGGCTATGTCTGGCTCAATCCCCGCATCCGCCTGTCGTAAGGAGCGCCCATGGACCCCCTCGGCTGGCTCGACATCCTGATCCGCCTCGTGCAGCAGTTGCTGCCGGTCTGGATCGCCATGATCGCCACCTTCGCCCTGTCGATCCGCTTCAAGCGCAGGCTGGGCCTTTACGGCAAGCTCTTCGATTCCGGCGTGGGCATGGTCGGTTTCGCCATCGTGATCTTCTGGCTTTTCACCGCGCTTTTCGCGCATTGGGTCATCACCCATGATCCGCTGACCCAGGTCAGCCAGATGCGCAACGTCCTGCCCGGCACGGCGCTGCCCAGCCCGGGCGATCGGTATCCCTATTACCTTCTGGGTGGCGACGCGCTGGCGCGCGATGTGTTCTCACGCATGGTGATGGGCGCGCGCGAGGTGCTGCGCATCGCGCCCTTTGCCGCGATGATCTCGTTCATGATCGGCATCCTTCTGGGCCTGCCCGCGGGCTATATCGGCGGGCGGCTCGATACCAGCCTGACCTTCCTTGCCAATCTCGTGCTGGCGTTCCCGGTGATCCTGCTCTTTTTCCTGCTCGTGGCCCCCGAAATCCAGGCGACCCCCTTGCCTCTTGCCATGGCGGGCATCCTGTTTCTGGCGCCGATCCTGTTCGTGACGCTGCTTTTGAACAGCCGCTATTTTACCCAGCCCGCGAAACGCAACCTCTATGTCGGCGTCGTGCTGCTGGTCGGCGCCTGGGCCTATGCGGGGCTGGTGTTCGGCGCCGATCCGACCGGCCTCTGGAGCATGTCGCCGAACCTTCTGAACG
>CALEZJ010000188.1 GCA_937927885.1 uncultured Paracoccaceae bacterium
TCTCCGCATCGCTCAGGAACCCGGCCGAGGCGACCCGCGCCCATTGCCGGTCCCGCTCCTCGGCCAGCGCCGGGATACGGTCGGGATCGGGGCGCAACTCGACCTCGGCCCCCAGATGTTCCGACAGCCACCACGCGACCGAGGCCGCGACCCGCGCCGCCAAAGGCAGCACCGTCAGCCGGTAGAACGCCCGGTGCGCCTCGGCATAATTGGCATAGGTCGCGTCCCCCGGGATCCCCAGCAGCATCGGCGGCACGCCAAAGGCCAGCGCGATCTCGCGCGCCGCCGCCATCTTGGTCTCATGAAACTCCATGTCGGACGGGCTGAACCCCATCGGCTTCCAGTCGAGGCCGCCTTCCAGCAACATCGGACGCCCCGCATTGCGCGCGCCCTGATGGTTCACCTCGATCTCGCCCACCAGCCGCTCATACTGCTCGGGGCTCAGCACCCCATGCCCATCTACACCCTTGTAGATGATCGCCCCCGAAGGCCGCGCCGCATTCTCCAGCAGCGCCCGCGACCAGGCCGAGGCGCTGTTATGCACATCCAGCGCCACCGCCGCCGCCTGCATCGGCGACAACCCGTAATGATCATCCAGCGGGTGAAAGCTGCGGATGTGGCAGATCGGATCGGGGCTGCCGCTCATGTCGAAACGCTGCTTGCGCCCTCCCACGGCATAGTCGAACGCCACCGGCCAGCCGTCATCCCCCGGCACGATGCTCATCCGGTCCGAGCGCAGCACATGCAATTCCTCGGGCAGCCCCTGCGCCCCCAGCCCCACTGCCTCGACATAGCCGTTCCCCGACAGCAGGATCTGCCCGAACAGCGCCTCGAACAGTTCCGCCCGGCCCTGCCCCGGATTGGGCCGGCGCAGCAAATCCAGCACCGGATGGCTGTCATAGCGCTGTGCCTGACCCTCGCAGACCAGCGGCACCGCCGCCGCCGCCTCGGCGATCAGCTTGACACAGCGGAACCCGACCGGATTGCCGACGAAACCGCCCCGCACCAGCGTCCCGCTATCGCGTGCCGACCAGACCGGCCGCCCCGCCGCACCCGCCGCCAAAGCCACCACCCGGCCCGTCGCACTGGCCTTTCTCTCCGGCACGGGGGCTGCCTTGTCCTCCCGCGAAAACAATCGAAACGCCATGCTCGCCTCCATGCCTCGTCCATGAAAAAGCCGCCCCGAAGGCGGCCCTTTCCGTCATCCGTCTGTCAGGAGGCGAAACGCCCCCAGCCCTGCCCTCACAACCGCCGCAACTGCGGCCGCCGCCAGCCCGCCGCCGGCTCGATCATCAATTCGTGGATGCCCAAGACCAGCGCGCCCAGCCGGTCGGGGCTGCCCCGCCCCTCAAAGCCGCGCACCGTCATCTGGCACATCTGATCCTCCAGCGCGCCAAGCCCGCGCAGATGCCTGACCCGCCCCTGCTCATACAGCGCCGCCACCGGCTCGGCCCGCAGGCCCTTGCCGCGCCCGGCCCGCAGCGCCCGGAACGGCACCAGCGGATCCACCTGCCGGATCACGCTTTCCACCAGATCGCCGCCCTGGTTCACCTCGGCCACCAGCCTTTCGGCCCCGTGCCGGTCCATCGCCGCGATGGCGGCCCGCGCCCAGTCCATCGGCCCACCCTTCACCGTCGCATCCTCCAGCACATAGGCCCGCCAGTCGCGCGGCTCGCCCTCGGCCACGACGCCCGCGACCACGATCCCGCATTCGTCGCTGGCCTTGCCCGCCGTCACCGCCGGATCGACCGCGACCACCACACGCGACAGCTTCGGCGCCCGCTCGACCCGCGCGGATTCCAGTCCGCCGGTCGTCCACAGCGCGCCCTCGATATCGTCCAGCAGCACCCCGTCCAGTTCCTGCCGGCCAAGCCTCGTGCCGCCATAGCGCACCTGAACCTCGGCCAGAAAACTCTCGGCCAAATAGGCCCGGTTCGCATCCGTCGGCGCATGCGTCGTCACGGTCGAGGCATTGCCCAATATCCGCTTCAACACGCCGACATTGCGCGGCGTCGTCGTGATCACCTGCTGCGGATGCTCGCCCAGACGCAGGGCGAATTGCAGCATGTCCCAAGCATCCTCGGCCTTCTTCCACTTGGCCAGCTCATCCACCCAAGCCGCGTCGAATTGCGGGCCGCGCAGCGCCTCGGGCTCATGCGCCGAATAAACCGTCGCCGTCGCGCCATTGGCCCAGACCAGCCGCCGCCGGCCCGCCTCCCAGACCGGCCGCCGGTCAGGCGGCGAACAGGCCAGGATCCCGCTATCGCCCATCACCATCCCCTCGCGCGCCTGATCGAAGGTCTCGCCCACCAGCGCCACCCGCCGGCATCGGCCGGGCGCAGAGGCACTCGGCCCCTCGACCTGACGACGCACCCATTCGGCCCCGGCACGGGTCTTGCCCGCCCCGCGCCCGCCCATGACGATCCAGCTTTTCCAGTCGCCCTCGGGCGGCAACTGATGCGGCAAGGCCCAGAACTCGAACAGCCAGGGCAGGCTCATCAGCGCATTGTCGGACAGCCCTTCCAGAAAGCCATCGACCTCAGCCGGCGCGGCGGAGGCAAGCCAGGCGGCGCCCGATCTCATCTCTTGCCGCGTCAAGGTCGAGGGCTCCGCCTCCGACTCCGCCGGCAATGTCCTTGCGATACTTGTCAACCCTGTTCCTTTCCTGCATCAGGAAACCGACCGCCTCACGGACGTTTCGTGCGGCCTGCACCGCCGCCTTCAGTTCGGCCGGATCCACCGCCCCGCCCTCGCGGGCCTCCAGCGCGGCCTCATGGCGTTTCAGATCCTTGACATAGGACCAGAACAACCCTTCGGCGACCGCGATGACCTCGTTCGGATCCACCTCGGCCACCTGACATTCCACCGGCCCGCCTGCCCTTCGCGCCGGGGTCTTTCCGGCCACGAACGGTCCTTCGGGATCATCGCCACCGCGCCACTCCATATCATTCATGCAAACTGCCCCGCCTCGTGTCCTGTCCGCACGAGCCGAAAAACGAAAAGCGGCCCAGGGTGTCACCCCGGCCGCTTGCCCATTTCTCCCAGCATGGAAACTTTCTACCCCAGGGCGTTCGGTAAGTCAATCGCTAAACCGATGGGCGAGAAATTTGCAGGGTATAAATCAATCATAACAAAGTCTTGCGCAAGGCAACACCCCGCCGCGCGTTGCGCAACGGGGTGGTTTTCGGCGCCCCGATCCGGCGCCTTCGGGACATGATCGCGCGGCGGGACGACTCCCGGCCCGCGCAACAGGCGGCCGATATCAGACCTTCTTCCTCGGCGCGGCCTTGGTCGTGGTCTTCGCCTCGGTCGCGGCGGCGACGGCCTTGCCGGCCTCATCCTGCATCTTCTGCGCAAAGCTGACCATCTGCGCGGCATAGGCTTCGGCCCAGTCGGGCAGATAGCCGCCCTTCATCGCCGCCTCGCGCATTTCCTCGCCCTTCTGGCGCATCATCTGGAAGTGCTCTTCCCAGACGCCCTGCATCGCCTCCCACTGCTTGCGGGCATTTTCGCCCGCCTGCTCGAAATGGGCCTGGATCTGCTTGTTCATCTCGTCCTGGCGCTGCATGGCGGTTTCCTGCCATTTGCGGAACCCGGCCATCGCATCGCCTTTGGTCATTTCATCCTGCCATTCGGCGGCGCGCTGCTCGAAGGAACGGGCATTCTCGGCAAGCTGGGCAAACATGTCGGACAGTTTCATGGCGCTTCATCCTCTGCTGATCCGGCGGAGGGCGCCAAGGCCGCCCGCCCCACATGCTACAACCTGCGGCGTGGGACAGGTCTTTGTCAAATCCTTAAAGCGCAGGCGTCAGCCGCCGCCCTGCACCGGGCTGTCGGCATCCTCGCCCCGCTGCCGCTCGATCTCGCGCCAGCGCGCCACGGCCGCGTTATGTTCCTCAAGCGTCCTTGCAAACGCATGCCCGCC
>CALEZJ010000189.1 GCA_937927885.1 uncultured Paracoccaceae bacterium
CTGCGGCGCAATGGGTGTCGGCATGATCGGCTTGGCCCTGTTCGCGGCGGTGATGCTGCTGGCCCATCTCGCCAGCACCGCGCTGACACTGCGCCGCTACCGCAAACCGCCGCCCCGGCGCGGCATGATCGGCACGCCAAGGCTGACGCTGGTGCGGCCGGTTTGCGGGGTCGAGGCCTTTGACACGCTGACGCTGGGCTCGTCGTTTCGGCAGGATTACCCGGATTACGAGGTGATCTTTTGCGTCCAGCGGCCCGACGACCCGGCCATTGCGCTGGTCCGGGGCTTGATCGCGGCCAATCCCGGGGTGCCCGCGCGGCTGTTGATCGGCGAGGCCGGGCACCTGCGCAACCCCAAGCTGCGCAACATCTGGAAAGGCTGGCACGCCGCGCAGACCGACTGGATCTGCGTCACCGACAGCAACCTTCTCTTGCCGCGCACCTATCTGTCCACGGTGTGCGCCGCCTGGGGGCCGCAGACGGGCCTCGTTTCCAGCCCGCCGGTCGGCACCCGGCCCCAGGGGCTGGCCGCGCATCTGGAATGCGCCTTTCTGAACGCCAATCAGGCGCGGCTGCAACTGGCCGCCGACACGCTGGGCATGGGGTTCGCGCAGGGCAAGACGCTGTTCTTCTACCGGCCGATCCTGGACCGGGCCGGCGGGTTGGCGGCGCTGGACCGCTGCCTGGCCGAGGATGTGAACGCCACCCGCCTGATCCGCGCCATGGGCCGCGACGTGACGCTGACGCCGGTGCCCTTTGCCCAGCCCATCGGTCGACGCAGCCTGCGTCAGGTCTGGGACCGGCAGGTCCGCTGGGCGCAGGTCCGGCGCGAAGGGTTCCCGGCGCTGTCCTGGGTCGAACCCCTGAACGGCGGGCTGCTGCCGGTGCTGGCCACCTTTGTCGCCGCCCATCTGGCCGGGGTCCCCTTGGTGACGGGGTTGGCCATGGCTCTGGTCTGGTATGGCGCCGAAATGGCGCTGATGCGCCGGGCGGGTTGGTCTGCGGGCTGGCGCGACATCGCCTGCCTGCCCCTGCGCGACCTGCTGATCCCGCTGATCTGGCTGGAGGCGCTGACCAGACGCACCGTGTCCTGGCGCGGCACCCGCTTTGGCGCCTCGACACCGACGACGGCGGAAACCGCATGACAAACGGGGGCCAAAGGGCCCCCGTCCGCCATCCTGCACCGCACGAGTTCAGGCGACCTCGCGCCTCACAGGCTTCACCCGCGCGAACGACCGGGCGCCAGCGAGGGCGCCCGCAACGCCTTATGCCACCTCGAACAGAAGCGGCTTTACCTGCTGGAACATGCCCGTGCTTTCCAGCGTCTCGACGACCTTCGGATCGATCGGCTGATCGAGATACAGCAGCGCAATCGCATCCTGCCCGACGCCCGAACGGCCCAGGGTAAAGTTCGCGATGTTCACGCCATTCTTGCCCATGGTCATGCCCAGCAGACCGATGATGCCCGGCACGTCCTCATTGGTCGTATACAGCATGTGCGCGCCGATCTCGGCGTCGATGTTGATGCCCTTGATCTGGATGAAGCGCGGCTTGCCATCAGAGAACACCGTCCCGGCAATCGACCGTTCGCGCTTGTCGGTGACCACGGTCAGCTTGATATAACCGTCAAAGGTGCCCGATTTGTCCTGATGCGTGGTCGACAGTTGCACGCCGCGCTCCTTGGCGACGATGGGGGCCGAAACCAGGTTCACATCCGGGTTCGATGCCTTCAGGATGCCCGCGATCACCGCGCAATCCAGCGCCTTGAGGTTCATCTTTGACGCGACACCGTCATAAAGCACGTTGATGGCGCGGATCGGCTCGTCGGTCAGTTGCCCGGCGAAATTGCCCAGATGGCCCGCCAGCTTGATCCAGGGGCCCATGACGGCGGCCTCCTCGGCGCTGACCGAGGGCATGTTGAGCGCGTTCGACACCGCGCCCGTCAGCAGGTAATCCGACATCTGTTCAGCCACCTGCAGCGCGACATTCTCCTGCGCCTCGGTGGTGCTGGCACCCAGGTGCGGGGTGCAGACGACGTTGGGATGGTTGAACAGCACGTTTTCCGTCGCCGGTTCCACCTCGAACACATCGAGAGCGGCGCCCGCGACATGGCCTGCGTCCAGCGCGTCCTTCAACGCGGCCTCGTCGATCAGCCCGCCGCGCGCGCAGTTGATGATGCGCACGCCCTTCTTGGTCTTGGCCAGCGCCTCGCGCGACAGGATGTTGCGGGTCTTTTCCGTCATCGGCACATGCAGGGTGATGAAATCGGCCCGGCGCAGCAACTCGTCCAGTTCGACCTTGGTCACGCCCAACTGCTTCGCGCGCTCTTCCGACAGGAAGGGGTCATAGGCGATGACCTTCATCTTCAGCCCGACCGCGCGGTCGCAGACGATCCCGCCGATATTGCCGGCGCCAATCACGCCGAGGGTCTTGTTGAAGAGCTCAACCCCCATGAACTTCGACTTTTCCCATTTGCCTGCATGGGTCGAGGCATTGGCCTCGGGGATTTGCCGCGCGACGGCGAACATCATCGCAATCGCATGTTCCGCCGTGGTGATCGAGTTGCCGAAGGGCGTGTTCATCACGATGATGCCCTTCTTCGACGCGGCGGGGATATCGACATTGTCGACGCCGATCCCGGCGCGGCCCACCACCTTGAGGTTGGTGGCAAGGCCGATCAGCTTTTCCGTGACCTTGGTGGCCGAGCGGATGGCAAGACCGTCATACTGGCCGATAAGTTCGGCGAGCTTTTCCTTGTCCTTGCCGAGTTTCGGCATGTAGTCGACCTGCACGCCACGGTCGCGAAAGATCTGGACGGCGGTTTCGGAGAGTTCGTCAGAGACGAGAACGCGGGGGGCCATGATGGGGCTCCTTCAAGGGAGGGTGGGATGAAATCCCACCTTACGGGGGGGAGGTGCGTAGGGTGGAGTTTCACCCCACCCACCGGGATCAGAGCGCGGCGATTTCGGCGTTGAAGGCCCATTCCAGCCAGGGCATCAGCGCCGCCACATCGGCGGTTTCCACCGTCGAGCCGCACCAGATGCGCAGACCCGCCGGGGCATCGCGGTAGGCGCCGATGTCCAGCGCCACGCCCGCCTTTTCCAGCCGCTTGGCGACCGCCTTGGCAAAGGCCTCGCCATCCTGGATGCGCGCATCGGTGAATTTCAGGCAGACCGACGTGGTCGAGGCCGTCGCGGCATCCTCGGCCAGGTTGGCAATCCAGGGGCGGCTGGCGCAGAAATCCCGGATCACCTGTGCATTCGCCTCGGCGCGGCCAACCAGTGCGGGCAGGCCGCCGATGGATTTCGCCCATTTCAGCGCGACCAGATAATCCTCGACCGCCAGCATCGAGGGCGTGTTGATCGTCTCGCCCTTGAAGATGCCCTCGCTGAGTTTCCCCTTCGAGGTCAGGCGGAACACCTTGGGCAGCGGCCAGGCGGGGGTATAGGTTTCCAGCCGCTCGACGGCGCGGGGGCTGAGGATCAGCATTCCATGCGCGCCTTCGCCGCCCAGCACCTTCTGCCACGAGTAGGTGACCACATCGAGCT
>CALEZJ010000190.1 GCA_937927885.1 uncultured Paracoccaceae bacterium
GCCGAGCGCAGGGCGTATCTGAACTGTCCGATGACCCGCGAGCAATACGAGTCCTTCATCGACGCGATCCTCGCCGCCCCAAAGGCCGAGTTCCACGAAGGCGAGACCGCAGGATATTTCGACGGCTGCCTGCCCATCGAGGTCATGGCCGAGCGCGGGCGCGAGACCCTGCGCCATGGCCCGATGAAGCCAGTAGGCCTGACCAATCCCCATGATCCGGCAACGAAACCCTATGCCGTGGTCCAGCTTCGCCGTGATAACGCTCTGGGAACGCTCTATAATATTGTCGGATTCCAGACCAAGATGAAGCATGGAGCGCAGACCGAGGTGTTTCGCATGATCCCCGGCCTCGAAGAGGCCAGCTTTGCCCGACTCGGCGGGATCCATCGCAACACATTCCTGAATTCTCCGACCTTGCTCGACGATCAGATGCGGCTGCGCTCGCGGCCGAATCTGCGGTTTGCGGGGCAGATCACCGGGGTCGAAGGCTATGTGGAATCTGCGGCCATGGGCCTCGTTGCCGGTCGTCTTGCCGCGGCCGAGATCCAGGGCCGAACCGTGGCAGCACCCCCGCGCGAAACTGCCATGGGGGCGCTGATCGCCCACATCACCGGCGATGCCGATGCGCGCAGTTTTCAGCCGATGAACGTCAATTTCGGATTGTTTCCGCCTCTTGACGATGTCCGCGGGGGACGTCGGGGCCGCAAGGACCGCTACAAGGGCTATACCGACCGGGCAAAGGAGGCCCTGCGCGGGTGGCTGGCCTGATCACCCGCTTCGCTCCGTCTCCGACCGGCCCCTTGCACCTGGGTCACGCCCTTGCCGCCCTGACCGTCTACGATCTTGCACGAGACTCGGGCGGCCACATGTGCCTCCGGATCGAGGACATCGACCGTGCGCGTTGCAGGACAGGCTTTGAGGAGCAGATTTATGAAGATCTGCAATGGCTTGGCGTCCGTTGGGCGGATCCTGTCCTGCACCAGTCCCAGCGCCGCACCGTCTATGACGCGGCCCTTGCGCGCCTCGAAATGCTGGGCGTCACGTATCGTTGCACCTGCAAGCGCTCGGACATCCAGGCGGCTCTCAGTGCGCCACAAGAGGGCGCGGCGGTGTCCGGTCCCGACGGGCCGGTCTATCCCGGAACGTGCCGTGGCAAGGGGCACATGGCAGCGCACGCAGCCCTGCGCCTCGACTTGCGCCGTGCCGTGCAACTGACAGGTCCGATCGGTTTTCAGGAAACAGGTCCGCTTGAAACCGGAATCCACCGCCCGGAAGCCGACCACCTGATCGAGCGGATTGGCGATGTCGTGCTGGCCCGGCGCGATATCGGCATCTCGTATCACGTCGCGGTAACCGTGGACGATGCCAGTCAGGGCATCACACTGGTCACGCGCGGCGCCGACCTTTTTTCGGCAACCCCCGTCCATGTGGTGCTGCAACGCCTCCTCGACCTGCCCACGCCGCTATATCATCACCACGCCCTTGTCCGCGATGCCGCGGGCAGACGCCTTGCAAAGCGAGACGGCGCGAGGGCTCTTTCAGTCCTGCGTGCAGAAGGCCACACGCCAGCGGATCTGCGCGCGAGACTCGGTCTTCAGCCTTCGGGTTGAAGACAGGTGACTTCGTCGTCATCCCTGAGCGCCGTGTAAAAGCAGCTGCGGCGGTTGGTGTGGCAGGCAGGCCCGATCTGCTCGACGAAGGCCAGCAGACAATCCCGGTCACAATCGATCCTGAGTTCGATCAGGCGTTGCAGATGGCCCGAGGTTTCACCCTTGACCCAGAACGCCTGCCGGGATCTCGACCAATAGGTCATGGCCCCGCTCGCCAGTGTCCGCGACAAGCTTTCGGCGTTCATCCACGCGACCATCAGGACCTCCAGCGACTGGTGATCCTGAGCGATGATCGGAATGAGACCTTTGTCGTCATAGCGCAGGGATTGCGGATCAAATGCCATCGCCTATATCCTCTCCCGGTGACAGGAGACGTTCAGTGTCCGATTCCCCCGACCTGATCAAGTTGTATTCCGCGCGCATCCTGGCGTTGACGGCAGATATCCCGCATCTGGGGCGCCTCGATCCTCCCGCTGTCAGCGTTCGCAAACGCTCGCCGCTCTGCGGGTCGACGGTGACGGTCGATCTCGAGATGGCGAACGGGCGTGTGGTGCGCTTCGCGCAAGACGTCAAGGCCTGCGCGCTGGGTCAGGCAGCGGCGGCGATCGTCGGCCATTCGGTCATCGGTTGCACGCGTGAGCAACTCGAGAAGGCCGCGCGGCAATTGGCGAGCATGCTCAAGCAGCAAGGGCCCATCCCGGACGCCCCCTTTGCGGGATTCGAGGCGTTGATCCCGGCGCGTGAGTTCAAGAATCGCCATGCGTCCATCCTTCTGGCAATCGAGGCCGCGGCAGAGGCCGCTGCTCTCAGCCCATCCTGAGTCGAAATTCCTCAAGACTTCGTAAAAAAATGCGCCGCACGACGGGGTGCGGCGCAAAGTGGCGTATCCGGACAGGCGCGACGCCGGGACAGAAGGCATCGATCCAGATCGCGTGGCAGTCGGCAGGTCAGGTCATCGCGGGCAGATGGAGGGCGGCGAACAGCAGCAGGAACAGGGCCACCGCGCCCGCAGCGTCAATCGCCTGGCTCAATCGCGGATTGCGCTGAAAAGGTCTGTGTCGGCCGGTCTGTCGCATGGTCGCCCTCACGTTTGTTAACGCTTTGTTCTCATAATGATGGGATCATTTCAAGAACTTTTTGCGAACGAATGAGGTCAACCAACCCGAATCAGTCGAATTGCCCTGTCCTGGCTGGTCAGCCACAGCAGCACTCGCGCCGCCTGCCCGCGCGGGGACACAAGGTCCGGGTCCTCGATCAGCAGGCGCCGGGCGTCGGTCTGGGCAATGGCCATCAGGTCGGACTGCCGCTCCAGGTCCGCGATGCGAAACCTTGGCAAACCGGACTGCGCCGTGCCGATCACGTCCCCGGCGCCGCGCATCGCCAGGTCTTCATCGCTGAGCCGAAAGCCGTCCTCGGTCTCGCGCATCAATCGCAACCGACGCGCAGCCGCTTCGCCCAGCGGCGGTTCATAGAGCAACAGACAGGTCGATGCCGCGCTGCCCCGCCCGACGCGGCCACGCAACTGGTGCAATTGCGCCAAACCAAAGCTCTCGGCGCCTTCGATCACCATGATCGTCGCCGAGGGAACGTTCACACCGACCTCGATCACCGTGGTCGCCACCAGAATGCGCGTCTCGCCCTGCACAAAGCGGGACATGGCCGCATCCTTTTCAAGGGGGGGCATCTGACCGTGCACAAGTCCGACGCGCTCGCCGAAGGTCGCACGCAGCATCTCGAAGCGCGACTGGGCTGCCGTCAGGTTGACGGTTTCGCTCTCTTCGACCAGGGGACAGACCCAATAGGCCTGCTGACCACCCGCCACCGCCTTTTGCAGATGCGCCAGAACCTCGGCGAGCCGTTCGGTCGAGGCTGGTCACGATCGGCAGACGGCCGGGTGGCTTCTCGTCGAGCAGCGACAGATCCATGTCGCCGTATTGCGCCAGGGCAAGGCTGCGAGGAATTGGCGTTGCGGTCATGACCAGAGTATCGGCCCGAACGCCTTTTTCGCCCAGCGCCATGCGCTGCGCGACGCCGAATCGGTGCTGCTCGTCGATGACGGCCAGCCTCAGATCAAGGAAATGCACATCCTGCTGGAACAGGGCATGCGTGCCGATGACGATCTGCGTCCGCCCAGACCGCAGCGCTTCCAGATTCGCCGCCCGCTCGCGTCCCTTGTCGCGACCAGTCAGCAGCGCGATGTTCACGCCGGCGGCCTTCGCCATAGGTCCAAGCGATTCAAGATGCTGTCGCGCCAGGATTTCGGTCGGCGCCATCAAGGCCCCCTGTCCGCCCGCCTCGACTGCCGTCAGCATGGCGACCAGGGCCACCAGGGTCTTTCCCGCGCCGACATCCCCCTGCAGCAGACGGTTCATCCGGTGCGCCGCCGCCATATCTTCGGTGATCTCATCGATGGCGCGCCGCTGGGCGCCGGTCAGGGCATAGGGCAGCCCCGCGAGTACCTTCCCGACCAGAAGACCGGTTCCTCGGGTGGACAGGCCGGGCGCACGCCTTCGATGCTGGCGGGCCAGGGCAAGTGTCAACTGGTGGGCCATGAGTTCGTCATAGGCCAGACGACGGCGGGCCGGAGTGGTCGGAGCCAGATCGCTCGCCTGTACGGGGGAATGCGCCGCCGCGACCGCGGCCCGCCAGGTCGGCCACCCTTCACGCGCGACCAACAGAGGGTCGATCCATTCGGCAAGGTCAGGCAGCCGCAGGAGCGCCGAGGCCACAGCCCTTTGCACGAGTTTTTGCGACACACCCGCTGTCAGCGGGTAGATCGGCTCGAACTCGGGCAGAAGTGAGGCATCCTTTGGCGCCAGGACATGATCGGGATGCGCCATCTGGTAGTAACCGTCGAAGAGTTCGACGCGGCCAGACAGCAGGCGCCGCTGTCCTGTCGGCAACAATCGCTGCAACTGATCCGCGCGCGTATGGAAATAGACCAGTTGGAATTCCTGGCGTTGATCGCGCACCACGATCCGGTAGGGCCGGTTGCGTTGCCGGGGTGGCAGGTGGGCGCCAACCGTCACTTCGACAGTCACGATCCCGGGCGGAGTGGCGTCACGAACGCTGCCGATCAGGCGGCGGTCAACGCCGGTTTGCGGCAACTGAAGCAGCAGATCGCGCAGGGTCTCCACACCGAGCCCCTTGAAGGCACGCGCGATCTTCGGGCCTATGCCGTCCAGGGTCTCGATCGGCGCGAAAAGCGCAAACAGAACCTCGGGGCGAAGGGTCATTCGGCCTGCAACGCGATCCAGGCGTCCTCGTCAATCACCTTGACGCCCAGTTCGGCGGCTTTCGTGGCCTTGGACCCTGCCCCTTCACCCGCGACCAGAAGGTCGGTTCGTGCAGAAACCGACCCCGCGACCTTGGCGCCCAGCGTCTCGGCGCGGGCCTTCGCCTCGGCACGGGTCATGCGGGTCAGGGTGCCGGTGAAGACGACGGTCAGTCCTGAGACCGGGCTTTCCTTGCGACGCGTTTCCGGTGGGATGATGGCGTCCAGTTCGTCGATCAGCCGCTGGACTGACGCCCGTTCGCGCGGCTGGGTCAGGGTCGTGACCAGCGACTGGGCCAGAACGCTGCCCACCCCTTCGATCCCGACCAGGTCGCCCCAGGCGGACAGGGCAGCGGGTGAAAGTGGCGGGTCGGACCAGACCGCGTCACGCACGCGCTTGGGCTCGGCCCGACGCCCTTCCGCCGCGGCAAGCCGGCGCTCTTGCCCCTCGGCAAGATCGGCTGCGGCGGCACGGGCGGCGGCGGGGGCGGCCAGGTCGACCGCGCTCAGCAGGGC
>CALEZJ010000191.1 GCA_937927885.1 uncultured Paracoccaceae bacterium
CGAGCCGCTCTGCCACCGCGCGGTCGTGCGCCGTCGTGGTGGGCGAGCGGAATTCCAGCGTGTCCGAGACGATGCAGGACAACATTGCCCCCTTGATGCCGCGCGGCGCCTCGGCCAGTGTCGTGCCCATGAGGTCCGCCATGATCGTCGCCGTGCAGGCCAATGGGCGGATGGTGATGTCGATGGGGCCCTTGGTTTCCAGTCCGCCGACCAGCTTGTGGTGGTCGATGATCGCGGTGATGTCGGCCGCATTGATCCCATCGGGCAATTCGGCCGGGTTGTTGGTGTCGACGATCACCACCTTGTCGCCCTTGGCCACACCGGCGATGATTTCCGGCTTTTCCAGTCCCCAATGGCGCAGAACGAACGCCGCTTCGGTGTTGGGCTCGCCCAGAAGGGCGGCGCGCGCCGGGGTGCCGGTGGCATTCAGATACCAGGCCCAGGCGATGGGCGAACCGGTCGAGTCGGTGTCGGGCGATTTGTGGCCAAAGACGAGGGTGGTCATGGGCGGGATCCGTCACTTCTGGGGTTGCGCGCGGGTTATAGGCGCGGGGCGCGGTCAGGAAAAGGGGGCGTGGCCTTGTCGCCCGACTCTGAAAGTCGCTAACATGCCGCCATGCAGCGCGAGGCCGAACTCTATCCCTATCTGAAGGCGCATTTCGAGGCGCAGGGTCTTGCCGTCAAGGGCGAGATCGGGGCCGCCGATCTGGTTGCCATGGGCGGGCCTGACCCGGTCATCGTCGAGATGAAGCTGGGGTTTTCCCTGACCCTGTACCATCAGGCGGTGGCGCGGCTGGCGCTGAGTCCGCAGGTCTGGATCGCGGTTCTGCATCCCAAAGGGGCCAGCGCACCGCGCATCCTGCGCGACAATGCGGCGCTTTGCCGTCGTCTTGGCCTCGGGCTGCTGACTGTGCGGGCGCGCGATGGGCATGTCACCACGCATCTGTCCCCCGAGGCCCCGCCGCCGCGCAAATCCACCCGCAAGCGTGCCCGGCTCGAGGCAGAATTCGCCCGCCTGCGAGGCGACCCCAACGCGGGCGGCGCAACCCGGCACGGGCTGGTCACCGGGTATCGGCAGGATGCGCTGCGCTGTGCGCTCTACCTTGCAGAATACGGCCCGTCGCGGGGCGCGGCGGTGGCGCGCGACACGGGGGTGCCGACGGCGACCCGGATCATGGCCGACAACCATTACGGCTGGTTCGAGCGCGCGGCCAAGGGCGTCTACCGGCTCGGTGCGGCGGGACAAAAGGGCGTGTCCGACTGGGATGGCGCCTTGCCGGACTGATCGTCGCCGTTGACGCAGAGGGGGGCAGAAATGCTAGCGTGCTCTGACTGCGAACAGGGTGCCCCGGTTTTTCGCGGGCATGTTTTTTACAAGGAATTATCATGCTTCGCCATTCCCTTGCGGGAGTGTTCGCCATGGTTCTGGCCATGGTCGCACTGCCCGTTGTTGCCCAGACCTTCAGTCCCCTGACCCGCGCGGCCATTCTTCGCGATATCGTCGAGGCCGGCTGCGTGGTTCCGGTTTCGGAACTGGATCAGTTGCGCGACCTTGGCACCCGGACCGATGAGCAGTCGGCGCGACTCTGGATGCTGACCGCGCTGCGCAATCGCGGGCTGATGACCGAGGCCGATGGCCAGTTGCGGCTGGCGGCCAGTTTCTGCACTCCCCAGCAGGTCGATGCGCGCACGCGACTGATCGACGGCTTTGCCTTTGGCGGCTGCACCATCTCGCCAGCCGATCTTTCCTCTCTGTTCCTCCCTCTGGGTCTGTCCGAGGACGAGGCCTTTTCCACCCTGTCGCGCATGCATGCTCTCGGCGAGACCCGGATGGACGTGACCGAGCGCGGCCTGATCCTGATACGTCGCCTGTGCCCGGAGACCGTGCGCGAACTTCTGCGATCCGCCCGGGCCGAGGTGCTTGATGGGCTGCAGCGGGCACCCCGGTGCGAGTTGCCCTTTGACGCGCTTTTGCGCCGGATCGGCTCGATCGCGCAGCATGATCCGATGCTGTTTACTGCGGTCTCCCGTTTGACCGATTTGCCGCTCCTTGGGGGCATCATCACCCGCTTTGACCATGAGGCGCGGACTGCCACGATGTTCGGGGCCGGGTGCAATCTGGACCGCCTGTCCGAGGTTCTGGCACCCTCAGGGCGCAACGAGGCCCTTGTCGCGGCGCTCCAGCCTTTCAACTGCCGCCTGTCGCGGCTTGACCGCGCTGCGATCATCGAGCGGTTCGGACGCAGCGAGCGCGAATTCTTCCTGACCGCCGAGTTGTTTCGCATGACCGGGCGTCTGACCGGGGTTTCCGGACAGGTCGAGACCCTTGCCCCCGAATACTGCGGGGCCAACGCCGTTGTGCCGCCATCGCTGCGGGCCGGTGTCGATCCTGAACAGCATGCCGCGCTGCTGCGCATGTTCCGCGACCGGGGCTGCAATCTGGGAGGGCAGGAGCTGTTCGTCGATGGCCCGGCCTATGGCGTGCGATTCGTTCTGGACATCACCAGCGCCCGCGGTGCCTTGCAGGCCATGATCGTGGCGGGTGAAGTGGTCGAGGTCGCCGATCGCTTTGTCCTCGATCAGGCGATTTGCACGGCTGCGCCGGACGAACGACCGGCGGTGATCGCGGCCTTCCGATCCGCCGGTTGCAGGGTGGCGGCGGGGGAGGTTTCCCGGCTGTTGCCAGGCCGCGCCGCGCAGGAGGTGGTCAGCAACCTTCTGAGCGAGGGGCGCATCACCTTGACCGAGGGGGCACTGGCGCTCGATCCCGCGCTTTGCGCCAACTAGAAGGGGCGCGCTGAACGCAGGAAGGGCTTCTTTCTGGGATGCTCCCTTAGGGCAAACTGGAAACATGTCTTCGCAGGAGACTAGGTCAGCCCTGGCGCCAAGGTCCGGTCAGAGGGCAAGCCCCGTCGCAGGGGGCTTGCCAGTGGCCCAGTCGAACTGGGCCGCGGTTTCCACAGCCCCAGGTCGCACCGCGCGCAGGCGTTCGAGGGCGTTCTCGGGTGGCTCGCCCGAGTCGACCATCAGTTTCAGGGCCACCATGCCCGATCGACCCAATCCGCCCCGGCAATGGACCAGAACCTTTTCGCCGCCGTCCAGCGTGGCCGCGATGCGCCGCGCCAGCCTGGGCCAGTCGGCACCCTGGGGAGGGATCCCGAAATCCGCGACCGGGAAATGCGCCCAGTCGATACCCCGCGCGGCAAGCCAGTCCGGCAGATCGCCGGCGCCGAGGGCCGCCATTTCCGCGGCTTCGGTCATCGACACCACCAGCGCAGGGCGGAATGCCTCCACCGCCTCGCGGTTTTCCGGAAGGGCGGGCAGCGGGCTCAGCGCCAGGGTGCCGTGGCGCAGGGGCAGGGGGGCGATGACGAAACCGGACATGGTGCAGGGGTAGCGCGGCGCCCCGTGCTGGGCAAGCGGGGACAGAACCGCCGCACAAAAGCAACGGGGCGGGTGTTGACAGCGGGCAGGCACTTGCCTATCTCGGGCTTCGTTAGCACTCATCGGAGTCGAGTGCTAAAACCCATCGAACCGAAGCCAGGGAGCACTAACATGGCGTTCAAACCCCTCCACGACCGCGTGCTGGTCAAGCGCGTGCAGAGCGACGAGAAGACCAAGGGCGGGCTGATCATCCCCGATTCGGCCAAGGAAAAGCCCGCGGAAGGCGAGATCATCGCGGTCGGCGAAGGCGCGCGCAAGGATTCGGGCGAGCTGATCGCGCCGTCGGTCAAGGCGGGCGACCGCATCCTGTTCGGCAAATGGTCGGGCACCGAGGTGACGCTGGATGGTCAGGAACTGCTGATCATGAAGGAAAGCGACATCCTCGGGATCATCGGCTGATCCACGCCTTCCGGTCCGGTGCGCCGTGACGGCGCGCCCTACGTTTCCTTTCAGATACTGGAGCACCTGACATGGCTGCCAAAGAAGTGAAATTCGGCACCGACGCCCGCGACCGCATCCTGCGCGGCGTGAACATTCTGGCCGACGCGGTGAAAACCACCCTGGGCCCCAAGGGCCGCAACGTCGTCATCGACAAGTCGTTCGGCGCCCCGCGCATCACCAAGGACGGCGTCACCGTCGCCAAGGAAATCGAACTGTCGGACAAGTTCGAGAACATGGGCGCGCAGATGGTGAAAGAAGTCGCCAGCCGCACCAATGACGAAGCCGGCGACGGCACCACCACCGCGACCGTTCTGGCGCAGGCGATCGTGCGCGAAGGCATGAAGGCCGTGGCCGCCGGCATGAACCCGATGGACCTGAAGCGCGGCATCGACCTGGCCACCGCCAAGGTTGTCGACACGATCAAGGCTGCCGCCCGCCCGGTCAAGGACTCGGACGAAGTGGCGCAGGTTGGCACGATCTCGGCCAACGGTGAGGCCACCATCGGCCGTTTCATCGCTGATGCGATGCAGAAGGTCGGCAACGAGGGTGTCATCACCGTCGAAGAAAACAAGGGGATGGAGACCGAGGTCGAAGTCGTCGAAGGCATGCAGTTCGACCGTGGCTACCTCTCGCCCTATTTCGTCACCAACCCCGACAAGATGATCGCGGATCTGGAAGACGCCTATATCCTGCTGCACGAAAAGAAACTGTCGTCGCTTCAGCCGATGGTCCCGCTGCTGGAAGCCGTCATCCAGACCCAAAAGCCGCTGGTCATCGTCGCCGAGGACGTGGAAGGCGAGGCTCTGGCCACCCTCGTGGTCAACAAGCTGCGTGGCGGCCTGAAGATCGCCGCCGTCAAGGCGCCGGGCTTTGGCGACCGTCGCAAGGCCATGCTGCAGGACATCGCGATCCTGACCGGCGGTCAGGTCATCTCGGAAGACCTGGGCATGAAGCTCGAGAACGTCGGCCTCGACATGCTGGGCCGCGCCAAGAAGATCACCATCAACAAGGACAACACCACCATCGTTGATGGCTATGGCGAAAAGGCCGAGATCGAGGCCCGCGTCACCCAGATCCGCCAGCAGGTCGAAGAGACCTCGTCGGACTACGACCGCGAAAAGCTGCAGGAGCGTCTGGCCAAACTGGCGGGCGGCGTTGCGGTGATCCGCGTCGGCGGCATGACCGAAGTCGAAGTGAAAGAGCGCAAGGACCGCGTGGACGACGCGCTGAACGCCACCCGCGCTGCGGTGCAGGAAGGCGTGATCGTCGGCGGCGGCGTGGCGCTGGTGCAGGCCGGCAAGGGCCTCGCCGGGCTGACCGGTGCCAACAGCGACCAGACCGCTGGCATCGCCATCGTTCGCCGCGCCCTGGAAGCCCCGCTGCGCCAGATCGCCGACAACGCCGGTGTTGACGGTGCCGTGGTGGCGGGCAAGGTGCGCGAGTCGTCCGATCCGAACTTCGGCTTCAACGCGCAGACCGAAGAATATGGCGACATGTTCGCGTTCGGCGTGATCGACCCGGCGAAGGTGACCCGCACTGCGCTGGAAGACGCGGCTTCGATCGCCGGTCTGCTGATCACCACCGAAGCCATGATCGCCGACAAGCCCGAGCCCAAGGCGGCCCCGGCCGGCGGCGGCATGGGCGGCATGGGCGGCATGGACGGCATGATGTAAGATCCGCGCCTTTGGGCCGGTTCGGAGAGGGCGCCCTTTGGGGCGCCCTTTTTTCGTGAATGTCCGGCTGGTGTCGGGGCCCGGGTCCGGCTGCGCAAGCTGCGTCTTTGGGGCAAGATGAAGGGGGGCGGGTTTCCTGTGCCTTTGCCGGTTCGGGACGGTTTGCCCTCAGGCCCCAATCAGCACAGCGCGGAAATCGTTGACATTGGTCAACGTGGGGCCTGTGACCACCTGCCCGCCGATTGCGCTGAAGAACCCGTGCGCATCATTGCGCGCCAGTGCCAGGGCCGGGTCGATCCCCGCAGCGCGCGCACGGGCCAGCGTGTCGGGCCCGATCAGCGCCCCGGCAACCTCGGCGGCGCCGTCCACCCCGTCCGTGTCGCAGGCCAGGGCGTGGATGCCCGGCGCGCCCTCGAGCGCCAGCGCCAGGGCAAGGCAGAATTCGGCATTCGGTCCGCCTGTACCGTCGCCCCGGATGGTCACCGTCAGTTCCCCGCCCGACAGCAGCAGGATCGGCGCGTCCCCGGGTTTGAGGGTGGCCTTGATCGCCCGCGCCTCGGCGGCCTGTGCTGCGGCCACGTCGCGCGCCTCGCCTTCCAGCGCGTCGCCCAGTATCCTCACGCTGATCCCCTGCGACCGCGCCAGTTCGGCAGCGGCGGCCAGGGATTGCGCGGGGGCGGCAATCACCCGGTTCTCGACCCGCGCCAGCCGCGCATCCCCCGGTGCGATCACGCCCGTGGGACGGGCGAGCGCAGCGCGCACGCTGTCCGGCACCGGCACTGACCAGCGGGACAGAACCTCGCGCGCGTCGGCCGGGGTCGACGGGTCGCTGACCGTCGGGCCAGAGCCGATGAACGCCGGGTCATCGCCCGGCACGTCCGAGATCATCAGCGCCAGCATCCGCGCAGGCGCGGCCGCAGCGGCCAGTTGCCCGCCCTTGACCCGGCTCAGATGCTTGCGCAGAAGGTTCATCCGGCCGATCGGCGCGCCCGAGGCCAGCAGCGCGGCGTTGACCGCCTGTTTTTCCGCCAGTGTCACCCCCTTGGTCGGGGCCACCAGCAGTGCCGAGGCGCCGCCCGAGATCAGCGCCAGCACGAAATCCCCCTCGCCGCAGCCCTGAAGCAGCGCCAGCATCCGCTCTGTCGCCTCGGCCCCCGCCGCATCGGGCACCGGATGGGCGGCGCTGGCAATCTCGATCCCGCGTGTCGGTCGCTCGTAACCGTAGCGGGTGATCACCAGCCCGTCGCACGGACCCCAGACGCTTTCCACCGCCTCGGCCATGCGTGCGCTGGCCTTGCCCGCGCCCACCACCACAACCCGGCCAGCCGGGCGTGGCGGAAGATGCGCGGGCACGGCGCGCATGGGATCGGCGGCGTCGACGGCGCTTTGGAACAGCGCGCGCAACAGGGCGGGAGGGGGCAGGGGATGGCTCATCGCGCCACTATGGCCGCGCTCGCACCGTCGCGAAAGCCCCGGCAAGAGCGTTTTGACCGCGCACACGTTGACCTTGGCGTTTGCCGTGGTAGTGCAAGAGCCAGCAGAGGAAAGTGACATGAACCTGTTCAACGATATTCGTGCGCTGGTGATCGAGGCGCTGGCCCGGATGACCGCCGAGGGCGCGCTGCCCGCTGGTCTGGAAACCGGCGCCGTCACGGTCGAACCCCCGCGCGATGCCGCGCATGGCGACATGGCGACCAATGCGGCGATGGTGCTGGCCAAACCCGCGGGCCTTGCACCCCGCGCGATTGCCGAGGCCTTGGCCGCGCGGCTCGCGCAGGACGCGCGCATCGCCTCGGTCGAAGTGGCGGGGCCCGGTTTCCTGAACCTGCGGTTGGCGCCCGCGGTCTGGCAGGGTGTCGTTGCCGCAGCACTGCGGTTGGGCGCCGATTATGGCCGGGGCCGGATCGGTGCGGGCCAGAAGGTCAACGTGGAATTCGTCAGTGCCAATCCGACCGGCCCGATGCATGTGGGCCATGTGCGCGGCGCCGTGGTCGGCGATGCGCTGGCGAACCTGCTGGCCTTTGCCGGCTGGGAGGTGACACGCGAATACTACATCAATGATGGCGGCGCGCAGGTCGATGTGCTGGCGCGCTCGGCCTATGAGCGCTACCGCGAGGCGCATGGCCTCTCGCCCGAGATCGCCGAGGGGCTTTATCCGGGCGATTACCTGATCCCGGTGGGCGAGGCGCTGAAGGCCGAATTCGGCGATCGGTTCCTGAACCAGCCTGAGTCCGTCTGGTTGCCGCTGATCCGCGAGTTCGCGACGCAGGCCATGATGGCGATGATCCGCGAGGATCTGGCGGCGCTGGGCGTGCGCATGGATGTCTATTCCAGCGAAAAGGCGATTTACGGCACCGGCCGGATCGAGGCCGCGCTCGAGACCTTGCGCGGCATGGGTCTGATCTATGAGGGCGTGCTGGAGCCGCCGAAAGGCAAGACCCCCGAGGATTGGGAGCCGCGCGAGCAGACGCTGTTCCGCTCGACGGCGCATGGGGATGATGTGGATCGGCCGGTGAAGAAATCGGACGGAAGCTGGACCTATTTCGCGCCCGACATTGCCTATCACCATGACAAGGTGCAGCGCGGGTTCGATCTGTTGATCGACATTCTGGGCGCCGATCATGGCGGCTATGTCAAGCGCATGAAGGCGGCCGTGGCGGCGTTGTCGAATGGCCGTGTGCCGCTGGAGATCAAGCTGATCCAGTTGGTCAAGCTGTTCAAGAACGGCGAGCCGTTCAAGATGTCGAAGCGCGCAGGGACCTTTGTCACGCTGCGCGACGTGGTCGAGATGGTGGGCGCCGATGTGACCCGCTTCGTCATGCTGACACGCAAGAACGACGCGGCGCTCGATTTCGATTTCGACAAGGTGCAGGAGCAATCCAAGGACAACCCGGTCTGGTATGTGCAATACGCCCATGCCCGCGTGGCTTCGGTGCTGCGCAAGGCGCAGGCGGCAGGGGTGGATGTGTCCGATGCGGCGCTGGCAGGGCTGGACCTGTCGTCGCTGACCCATCCGGCAGAGTTGGCGTTGATGCGCAAGCTGGGCGATTGGCCGCGTCAGGTCGACATTGCCGCCCGCGCGCATGAACCGCACCGCGTGGCGGGCTTCCTGACCGAACTTGCCGCCGACCTGCACGGGCACTGGAACCGGGGCAATGACGAGGTCGGATTGCGCTTTGTGCAGGAGGATCCGACTGTCATGGCCCGGAAAATCGCGCTCGCCCGTGCCGTGGGCGTTGTTATTTTCGCAGGTCTTGCTATCCTCGGCGTCAAACCTGTCGAAGAAATGCGCTGATTTCAGGCCGGCGCATCGTCAGGACCGCGCGCCGCGACCCGGCGCGTGACTGTGAGCGTAATCCAAGACCGGGACAACCCGGCGGGACTGTGAGGCGAGCATGGCACAAGGCTATTTCGAGGGGTATTCCGCCCCCGATTACTCCTATTCCTCTCCGCCCGAGGGCGCGGAGCGGCGGATGGGACTCGGTCGGTTGACCGGGTTTGTCGGGGCGTTCCTGTCGGTGTCGCTGCTGGTGGGGGTCGGGATCTGGTCCTACCGTCTGATGGTGCGCGATGTGACCGGGGTTCCGGTGATCCGCGCCATGGCCGGTCCGATGCGCGTCTCGCCCGAGGATCCCGGCGGTCGGCAGGCGGCCTATCAGGGGCTGGCGGTGAATTCCGTCGCCGCGGTGGGCGGAGCGGCGCAGGCCTCGCAGGCCATCGCGCTGGCGCCGCAGCCGATTGATCCGATGCCCGAGGACCGCAGCACCGCTGCGCTGGCCGCTGCTCTGCCGGTCGCGCCGCCGATCACCGCGCCCGCTGTCCTTGACGAGGCCTCGCCATCGCCGCAGGTTGAACTGGCAGATACCACCATCACACCGATCCCCGCCAGCGTGCCCGGCATCAGCCGCTCGCCGCTGCCGCGGCCACGGCCAGGCGGGGCCGCGACGCTGATGGCAGCCGCCAGTCCGCCAGCCGCGGCGGCTGCGCCGACGTCGACGGGCTCGGATGCCCAGGCCGAGGCGCTCTTGCAGGAATTGGTCACCCGACTGGGCAGCCCGCGTGCGGCGGATGTCGACCCGGCTTCGCTGACCCCAGGAACGCGACTGGTGCAACTGGGCGTCTATGACGACGCGGCGGCGGCGCGCGCCGCCTGGGACGCGATGGCCGCGCGCTTTCCAGCCTATCTCGACGGGCGCGGGCGGGTGATCGAACCGGCAACCGCAGGCGGGCGCACCTTCTTTCGGCTTCGCGCACTGGGGTTTGCCGACGAGCCCGAGGCGCGGCGCTTCTGTTCGGTCTTCCGGGCCGAGAACCTCGACTGCATCCCCACGCTGGTGCGCTGAGGCCGCATGACCGGTGCCACCATCCTGAGCCTGACCGGGCCGGTGCCAACCCCGGACGAGATCGCCTTTTTTCGCGCCGCCGATCCCTGGGGCTTCATCCTGTTCCGCCGCAACATCGTCGATGCAGTACAGGCCCGAGCCCTGTGCGCGGCGCTGCGCGAGGCCGTTGGTCGCGAGGCGCCAGTCTTTGTCGATCAGGAGGGGGGCACCGTCCAGCGCCTGCGCCCCCCCTTGGCGCGCGACTGGCCTGATGCCTGCGCCCAGCCTGGGGGTGAACGGGCGGTCTTTATGCGTCATCGGCTGATGGCGGCAGAACTGCGCGCCTGCGGCATCGACGGCAATTGTGCCCCGGTGATCGACGTGGCGGGGCCGCTGACGCATCCGTTCCTGCAGCGTCGCATCTGGTCCGATGACCCGGCCGAGGTCGCGCGCCTTGCCCGCGCGGCGGCCGAGGGCCTGCTGGCTGGTGGCGTGCTGCCGGTGATCAAGCACCTGCCCGGCCACGGCGCGGCGAATGCCGACAGCCACCACGCGCTGCCGCGCTGCCCGCTTGACCTTGAAATCCTGACCGTGCGCGACTTTGTCCCGGTGCGCGCGCTGGCCGATCTGCCTTTGGGCATGACTGGCCATATGGTGATCGAGGCGCTCGATCCCGACACCCCTGCCACCCATTCGGCTCGGGTCATTGCTTACTTGCGCGACAGTTTGGGCTTTCACGGTCTTCTGATGACCGACGATCTTTCGATGAACGCGCTGGGCGGTGCGTTGGCCGACCGGGCGCGGCGTGCGCTGGCGGCAGGATGCGACGTGGTCCTGCATTGCTCGGGTGATCTGGCCGAGATGGAGTCGGTCGCCGCCGCATCGGGCGGCCTGACCCCCGCCGCGACCGCGCGCGCCGAGTCTGCCCTGGTCCTGCGCCGCCCCCCCGATGCGATTGACATTGCCGCCGTCAGTGCCGAACTTGACCGCCTGAGCAAAGCGGGAGTCTAGGCGCCGATGAATGGCAGTGGCCAGAGCCAGAGCGACGATCCCGGCCTTGCCGCCCGTCTCGAGGACGAGGCGCTGATCGTCGATGTTGACGGGTTCGAGGGGCCGCTCGATCTGCTCCTGACCCTGTCGCGCCGTCAGCGCGTGGACCTGCGGCGGGTTTCCGTGCTGAAACTGGCCGAACAATACCTGCGCTTTGTCGAGGCCGCGCGGGCGCTGAGGATCGAACTGGCTGCCGATTACCTGGTGATGGCCGCCTGGCTGGCCTATCTGAAATCGCGCCTCCTTTTGCCGTCCGAGCCGGGTGACGAAGGGCCCACGGCCGAGGATCTGGCCGCGCATCTGGCCTTTCAACTGGAACGGCTGGAAGCGATGCGCGAGGCGGCGGCACGGCTGATGGCGCGCGACCGGCTGGGACGCGAGTTCTTTGCCCGCGGCGCTCCGGAAACCCGCAGCATCGACCGGCAGACCCGGCTGACGGCGACGCTACTCGACCTCGTACAGGCCTATGCCCGCATCCGGACGAAGGACGACTTTCGCCCCTATGCCTTTGATCGCACCGATATCTATCCTTTGGAAACCGCGCTGGAGCGACTGCGCGGCATGATCGGCGAGACCCCGGACTGGACCGATCTTGCCGGCTTCCTGCCACCCGGCTGGCGCGCGGCCGGCAACCGGCGGCGTTCGGCGCTGGCTTCGACCTTTGCGGCCTCGCTGGAATTGGCCAAGCAGGGCCAGATCGAACTGGCGCAGGGCGAAACCTTTGCCCCGATCCGCCTGCGCCGCCGGAGCGATGCGCGATGAGCGATGCGCCCCTCGGTCCCGGCCTGTTTCCGATCCCGCCCATGGGCGAGCAGGAACGCATGGTCGAAGCGATCCTCTTTGCCTCGGCCGAGCCGGTCAGCAGCGCCGAGCTGGCCAAGCGCCTGCCTGAAGGCTGCGACGTCGCCGAAGCGCTGGCCCATCTGCGTTCCCGCTATTCTGGGCGCGGCGTGCATCTGGTGCGCGCGGGCGAGGGCTGGGCGATGCGCACCGCGCCCGATCTTGCCTGGCTCATGCACACCGAGCAGGTGGAAACCCGCCGCCTGTCGCGCGCGGCGATCGAAACGCTGGCGATCATCGCCTATCATCAGCCGGTGACCCGCGCCGAGATAGAGGAAATACGGGGTGTCACCCTCTCGCGCGGCACCATCGACCAACTGATGGACCTCGACTGGATCCGCTTTGGCCGCCGCCGCATGACTCCGGGTCGCCCGTTGACCTATGTCGTCACGGACGCATTCCTGGATCATTTCGGGCTGGAAACCCCGCGCGACCTGCCGGGACTGAAGGATCTGCGCGACGCGGGACTTCTGGACAGGCGCGGCCTGCCGGGTCGGCTGGATGAAAGGGGCGACGACGACAATGAGGTCGACGGCCAGACCGAGCTCTTCGAGGATTGAGCCCGGCATCGGCCGCGTCGGCGGCCTCCTGGCGCCCGCTGCAATCCCGAGGGCGCCCTGATGATCGTTGCATGCCGCCGAAGGCGGCTGAACCCAAACCTGAACGCTCCTTCTCGCCTCACATGTTCCGTGGGCGCCGACGGCCGTTAGGGTAGCGCCCCCGGCGAAGGTCCCGCGAGCAAGCCGAATCAGAACAGGCTTAGCTGATCCCCGCTGCGGGTTGGCGCGCGAAACAATCCGCATTCCAGCGGGAGCAGGGCCGCTTCATACCCAAGCTTGCGTCGGGCCAGCGCGATCCGCCGGGCCAGCAAATCCGCCCGCGGACCCTCGCCGCGGAACCGGCTGTGGAACTGCGCGTCATTGTCGCGCCCGCCACGCATCTCGCGCAGGGCTTTCATCACCTTGGTCGCGTGGTTTGGGCGGTGACGCTCCAGCCAATCCTGAAACAGTGCCGACACCTCGTGCGGCAGGCGCAACAGGCTCCACCAGGCGACTCGTGCCCCGGCGTCGCGCGCGGCGCTCAGGATCGGCTCGACTTCGGATTCGGTCAGGCCGGGGATCACCGGTGCCATCATCAGTCGCACCGGGACCCCCGCATCGGCCAGCGCCCGGATCATCGCCAGCCGCCGTGCGGGACTGGGCGCGCGCGGCTCCATCGCACGGGCAAGACCGGCGTCCAGAGTGGTCAGGCTGATCCCCACCTCGGCCAGACCCATGCGTGCCATGTCAGCCATAATGTCGAGGTCCCTTTCGACCAGTGCGCCACGGGTGGTGATGGTCACCGGATGCCGCCAGTCGCGCAGAACCTCCAGCACCGAACGTGTGATGCGATACTGGGCCTCGACGGGTTGCCAGGGATCGGTGTTCGACCCCAGGCACAAGGGAGCCACCTTGTAGGATGGCTTGCCGATCTCGCGCTCCAGCACCCGCGCGGCATCGGGCCGCGCGATCAGCCGGGTTTCGAAATCGAGTCCCGGTGACAGGCCCAGCCAGGCGTGAGTGGGACGCGCATAACAATAGATGCACCCGTGCTCGCAGCCGCGATAAGGGTTCAACGCGCGGTCAAACCCCAGATCGGGCGAGTCGTTCCAGGCGATGACGCTGCGCGCGCGTTCCAGGCTGACGTCGCGCTTCACCAGCAGAGGGTCATCTGCCTGGTCCCAGCCGTCGGCTTCCCAGTGGCGGCTGGTCCGATCAAAGCGCGGCGCCGGTTGCGCCAGCGTTCCGCGTGCGGGTGCGTGCAGTGCGGGATCCACAGCGGGCAGGGGCGGCTTTGGCGGTTGCATGGTGGAACTAAAACAAACAGGGAACAAAATGCAAGGACAGAGATTTGACTTCTGGCTTGCTGTCGCCTTTCACCATGCGTATGTCGGGATTGGAGAAGTTCGCTTTGCGCAACTGACGCATTGAAAAAGCGGAACTTAACGCGGGGATGCGTGCCATGGCCGACGACGACGAGATCATCCTGTCCGAACTTGATGACGAGGAACTCGTCGCACAGATGATGGACGACCTCTACGATGGTCTCAGGGACGAGATCGAAGAGGGCGTCAACATCCTGTTGGCGCGCGGCTGGACCCCCTATGACGTGCTGACCAAGGCACTGGTCGCCGGCATGACC
>CALEZJ010000192.1 GCA_937927885.1 uncultured Paracoccaceae bacterium
AGTAAACTGCTTGGAACTCGCCTGAACGCTCTTTGACATTGTCGGAAAATCAAGCCATTATCTTGGAGAGGCTCCCCCGCACCCGCGGGGATAGACCCCCGGGCGAAATGCCGAATTCTCCGGCCCAATGGGCTCCCCCGCACCCGCGGGGATAGACCCTTCCTTTTCGTTTCCATCCGGCGCAGCGCATCGGCTCCCCCGCACCCGCGGGGATAGACCCTGGACAAAAGCGGCGCGGCGCCAGTGATGCCGGGCTCCCCCGCACCCGCGGGGATAGACCCGCACCCTGAGGATGGCTTCGGCACCGGCTGACGGCTCCCCCGCACCCGCGGGGATAGACCCCCCGGCGTAAATGTCATCCCTCTGCCCGCGGCGGCTCCCCCGCACCCGCGGGGATAGACCCGGGGGGCGAGGGCGCTCACGATGCGACCCCTGGGCTCCCCCGCACCCGCGGGGATAGACCCGCGGTCAGCGTCTCGAATGGTCCGATTTGCTGGGCTCCCCCGCACCCGCGGGGATAGACCCTTTTACCTACGCCGCGACATTTTCCGTCGCCCGGCTCCCCCGCACCCGCGGGGATAGACCCTTTCATCACCGGCGCTCAGTGGGCGACTAGCAGGCTCCCCCGCACCCGCGGGGATAGACCCCCGTCGCTGCTGATCACTGCGCGCGGATATCCGGCTCCCCCGCACCCGCGGGGATAGACCCATATGGGGTCTGCTGAAATTTGAGCATACCCCGGCTCCCCCGCACCCGCGGGGATAGACCCCGAAACCGGATCAGCCGCGCGCACCGCCGAACGGCTCCCCCGCACCCGCGGGGATAGACCCTCGCGGTTCAGGGCGTGCAGGCAGATTTGCATGGCTCCCCCGCACCCGCGGGGATAGACCCCGACCTTTTGACGCAGCACAACCGGCTGGCTCGGCTCCCCCGCACCCGCGGGGATAGACCCGCGATCGTGCAAGGCGGGTTTTTCACCGACACGGCTCCCCCGCACCCGCGGGGATAGACCCTGCATGAGCAGCCCCAGCGCGAGGCCCGCCCCGGCTCCCCCGCACCCGCGGGGATAGACCCCCGAAACCGGCCTCAGGAACACATCCGCAGCGGGCTCCCCCGCACCCGCGGGGATAGACCCCTCACAGCGCGCGGGCCTCGCAGGTCCAGGTCGGCTCCCCCGCACCCGCGGGGATAGACCCAGCCCGCCCAACGTCCAGTCGCACGGTCCGGCACCCTTGGGCTCCCCCGCACCCGCGGGGATAGACCCCCAGACCGCCACCGGGACCTTTGGCGCCCGGCGGCTCCCCCGCACCCGCGGGGATAGACCCTGCCTGAATTCCTTGCGCGGGGTGCCATCCTTGGCTCCCCCGCACCCGCGGGGATAGACCTTTGTGCTGCAGGTCGACCTCGACGAGGCGCTGGGCTCCCCCGCACCCGCGGGGATAGACCCGGGCTCAGCGCGCGCCCGCCTCTTTCCCCGGGGGCTCCCCCGCACCCGCGGGGATAGACCCCATTGCCCCCGAGGCGCTGCGTTTCAGCACGCGGCTCCCCCGCACCCGCGGGGATAGACCCTTTCTGAGCAGCGCCGGATACTTTGTGATCTGGGCTCCCCCGCACCCGCAGGGATAGACCCTTGGCGTCCCCGTCCAGCACCGCGATGCCGCCGGCTCCCCCGCACCCGCGGGGATAGACCCCACTTTGACAGCATCTCTTGTTGCCGCATGATGGCTCCCCCGCACCCGCGGGGATAGACCCGGGTATCGCTCGCGCGGCGCGGGCACTGTAGTGGCTCTACAGCACCCGCGGGGATAATCCGCTGAAAATTCAGATGCCTTGCATTGATTCCCTGCTTTCTGGGCAAGACGGGGCTGATCGGGGTGTGACGTAACCGTTCCTGTTTCTTGCCAACTTCACACCCATCAACCTCCCCCTTTTTCAGCATCGAGCCAATGCGGGCTATGAAGGAACGGTTCACGATGAAGCGGCCGGGGACGTATTCCAGTTCCTCGGTCACATCCTCACCACCCTCATGCAGACGGATCAGAATAGCCATCCGCTGCGATGATCGGCAAATGTGTCCATCCATCCCCATCGTGAAACCGCATCCATGCGCCTGCAGCCAGCACGCCGCCATCCACGATCGCGGTGGTGCCGGTGACCCACCCCGACAACGCGTCGGAAGCGAGATACAGCGCCGCCCCGGCAGAGTCCTGCCCGCGCCCGAAGCGGCCGAGGGGAAACCAGGTCCTGATGTGCTTGCGATTGGAAGGAGGGACGCGCGGATCCGCCGTGATCTGAGCAGTATCCGTGGTTTCCGGTGCGATCGCATTCACACGGATACCATCGCGGCCCAATTCGATCGCAAGTGACCTCGTGAACCCTGTGATCGCGCTCTTGAACGCCGAATAGACGGCGGCGCGCGGGATCCCGCGAAACGCTTCGACCGTCGAGAGGTTGATGATCGACCCGCCTTGACCGGATACCCTGAGCAGCGGCAGCGCGGCCTTGGTGACGCGGAACATGTGCAGCAGGTTGACGGCGTAGAGCGCCTCCCAGTCTTCCTCGGTCGAGTCGGCGAAGTAGCTGGTGATGCGCAGATAGTCGCCGACATTGTTGACCAGGACGTCCAGTCGACCGTAGCGGGTCTCGACATCGGAGACGAGTCGCGCCACGTCCTCGCGCTTGCGCACGTCTGCCTCGACCACCAGCGCGTCTGGCATCTTCGCGCGGAGATCGGCCACGCGTTCGGGGTTGTTCTCGGCGATGGCGAGGCGAATGCCTGCCGCCGCGAAAAGCTCGGCCGTGGCACGCCCGATGCCGGCGCCGCCACCGGTGATGAGCGCCACCTTTCCCGCGACCTGGAGCAGATCGTCACTCATGCGCTATCCTCCTCGATGTATCGTGCAATTTCGGCCACTGCCCGGCGCACGTCGCCCCGGGCGAAGTTCAGGAGAGCCACGTCGCCGGCGTCGGGTTCGTAGGCCAGCGTGTTCCCACGCCCCTGCACGATGAAGGGATCGGGCAGCAGCGGATGCTCGGCGTCTTGCGTCGTGACGCGGACAGGGTTCCGGGCGAGGTCGAAGAAAAGCTGGAAGAACGCGCGATAGCTGAGGTTCTCGTCGCCAACGAGATAGGCGCGGCCGGCCTCGCCCCGCTCCAGAGCACCCGCGACAGCTTGCGCAAGAGAGCGCACCGACATGTAGTTGGTGCCCCCCGGCGGCGCGGTTGCGGGGATCTCCGGGCGCCTCCCACGGCCCCACTCGATCAGCTTGCGGTAGCGTTCTGCTGGCAATCCCGGAACCGCCCCAATGATCGAAGGCGGATTGAGCGTAACCGGGGCAAAGGCAGCACTGGCCAGAGCGCGCACGCGTTCGTCAGCCAGTTGCCGCGACCGGATGTACAACGAGTGCTCGGCAAGATCAGGCCGAAGGTGATGATAATAGCTGCCGATCTGGACAAAGCGCGCGACCCCTGCCCGGCGGGCCAGTTCTGCAAAGGCGGGCACACCCTCGGATTGTGTCTTTCGGTAGAAGCCCTCCGCGTCCGCGCCTTGCGGCATGTGTCTTGGATCGTTGCCTGCAGCAAAGACGATGGCGTCGAAAGGCGCAAGGTCTGCGCGTGTGAAGGTGCCTTGGGCGAAATCCCCTAGAATCAGAGAAAAGACACTGCCCGGATGAGCCGGAAGCAAAGGCGCTTTGCGCGCAGCAAGGGTGACGGAATGTCCACGGTCCCGCAGGTGAAGGGCGGTATTCAGACCGATCATTCCGGTTCCACCGACTATCAAGACGTTCATTCTGCCAGACCTTTTCACGGGACAGGTTTTCGATGATCACGGCTAAACGCCCCGCTCCGCTGACGGATCGTCCGAACGGACGTCACAGTGTTGGGGAACGTCTGATCAACGCGCTCGGCTGCGTCGAGACGGCGGTGTGAGCGTCTTTTCGGGCGCCAGGCGGCGCTCTGAGGGCGGATTTTGCCGTTTCAGGCCCGCGAGACCGGCGGTTCGGCAGTTTCCGGGCAGACTCGTTGTCATGCGGTCAGCCTCTGTCGCACCAGGAACAGGTTGGCAAGCGCGAAGAGCGCTAAAAGCTGGGCGCGGTTCCTGGCGAGGCCGCGGTAGCGGGTCCCCATTCGGCCCTAGGCGCGGTTCGCCTTGCGCTGCTCGACCGGGGGAAAAGCCTCGCGTGGTCCGGGTTTTCGGATGGGGCGCCTTCGTCAGGCAGCGCAATTTATAGGTTTCTCCTATTTATTCATAACATTATACCGAATTGCAATATGAATGGCGCGGTGGTCTCATCGAGACCAAAGGGATGCCCCGGGTTGCTTGCTGGCAAGAGTGCGCGTCGGCGATCCGCAACTCCGGTTTCCATTGCATCGAGGTTCGCTGTGTCAGACTATCCCCAACTCGAACTCTACATCGGCGGCACCTGGCGTCGGACCCGACGAACCCTCGAGGTTCTGAACCCCGCGGACGAAACCACGATTGGCCACCTGCCCGTCGCCGACAGCGGCGACCTCGACGCGGCTCTCGAGGCGGCAGAGGCCGGGTTTCGCCTCTGGAGCCGGACGGCGCCGGCGATCCGGGCATCGGTCATCCTGAAAGCCTCGGCGCTGATGCGCGCACGGATCGAGACCATCGCGCGCAGCATCACCCTGGAGCAGGGCAAGCCACTGGCGGAATCGCGCGCCGAGGTCATCCGCGGGTGCGAGTTCTTCGAATGGGACGCCGGCGAATGCCTGCGCAGCTATGGTCGGGTCATCCCCAGCAAGCCCGGCATCCGGTATCTGGTGCTTCAACAGCCTATCGGTGCCGTCGCCGCCTTCTCGCCGTGGAACTTCCCCATGAGCCAGCCGGCCCGAAAGATCGCGGGCGCGCTGGCGGCGGGGTGTTCAATCATCATCAAGGCCTCCGAGGAAACGCCGGCCGGCGCGCTGCATATCGCGCGCGCCTTTCATGATGCCGGCTTACCGGCCGGAGTTCTCAATCTCGTTTTCGGGATCCCGGCCGAAATCTCGGACTACCTGATCCCGCGCGACCCCATTCGGCTGGTCGCGTTCACCGGATCGACCGCGGTGGGCAAGCATCTGACCGGACTGGCGGCGCAGCACATGAAGCCGGTCCTCATGGAATTGGGCGGCCATGCGCCGGTGATCGTTTGCGAGGACGCCGATCCGGTGGCGGCGGGGCACGCCTCGGCGGAACGCAAGGCGCGCAATTCGGGACAGGTCTGCACATCACCCACCCGGTTCTTCGTGCACGAGCGCAATTACCGCGCGTTTACCGACGCCTTCGTCGAACGCGCCCGCAGCATCCGCCAGGGCAACGGGCTGGCGGCGGGAATGCAGATGGGACCGATGGCCAACGACCGGCGGATCAACGCGCTCGAAGACCTGGTTGCCGACGCCCGCGACAAGGGCGCACGGGTGCTGACCGGCGGCGGACGGCTGGGCAACCGGGGGTATTTCTTTCCGGTCACGGTCTGCGCCGACACCCCGGATTCGGCCCGCGCGATGCGCGAGGAGCCCTTTGGGCCGCTGGCCCTGATCGCGCCGGTATCCTCGGTCGAGGAGGCTGTGGCCAAAGCCAATTCCTTGCCGTTTGGCCTCGCGGCCTATGCCTTTACCAATTCGGCGCGCACCGTCGACTATCTGGTCGAGTCCGTCGAGGCCGGGAACCTGTCGATCAACACGCTCGAAGCGTCGGTCGCCGAGACACCGTTTGGCGGGGTCAAGCAAAGCGGCTACGGCCGCGAAGGCGGGATCGAGGGGCTTGAGGCCTACATGGTGAAGAAAAACGTGTCCCACATGGTCGCCTGAACCGACCCGCCGCATTGCAAAAGGATTGAGTCTTGGAAACGTCCATTCGAAAGATCTGCGGGATCGACGCCCATATCCTGAGGATCGGCACGACAACCGTGACCTGCATATCGGACCCGGCGCCGATGCCCTGGGTCTGCGATGCGCTGCTGGTCGGCATGACGCCCGAGCGACTGATCGAGGCCGAGCGGCGCCTGCCGCGCGGTCTGGTGGATGCGGCGGCGGGCAGGATCACCATCAGTTTCAACACCTTTCTGGTACAGACCGGGCGCAACACGATCCTGGTCGACACCGGCATCGGCAATGACAAGAACCGCCCGGAGCGGCTGATGTGGCACCAGCGGTCCGAGCGGTATCTCGAGGCGCTGGCGGCACTGGGGGTGACCCCCGACGCGGTGGATACCGTGATCAACACCCACCTTCACGCCGACCACACCGGCTGGAACACCCGCCTTCATGAGGGTCGCTGGGTGCCCACCTTCCCCCGCGCCCGCTATCTGTGCGCCAAGGCGGATCTCGACCATTGGTCCGCGCGCTACGCCGCCGATCGCGCCACGGGTGCGCGCACGCTGTTTGGCTCGTTCGAGGACAGCGTGGTTCCGATCATCGAGGCGGGGCTGCTCGACGCGCTGCCTGCCGATGCGGAACCGCTCACTGGCCTGCGGTTTTGCCCCGCCCCGGGCCATAGCCCCGGCATGGTCGCCGTGCAGATCGACACCGGCGCGGACCCGCTGCACCTGTGGGCGGATATCTTTCATCACCCGGTGCAGTTCCTGTGGAACGAGGTGGTTTCGGTCGCCTGCACCGACCCCGCGCAAGCCGGGCAGACGCGTCTCGACGCGCTCGCCCGTGCGCGCGCTGATGGGGCGATCGTCGCGGGCACCCATCTGGCGGCACCGGTCTTTGGTCGCCTGAAGGACGAGGCGGGGCCGGTTTCAATCCACGGCCTGTAATGCGGCACCGGACCCGAAAAGGTCTTCAACACGGAGAATGAGAAACATGACGTTACAGCGTTTCCTGAGCACTCTCGTCGTTTCGGCACTGGGCATTGTGCCCGCGATGGCGCAAGACCCCGTGCGCATCGGCTTCATCACCACGCTGTCGGGCGGGGGCGGCTATCTGGGGCAGGACATCCGCGACGGTTTCAACCTGTTCGTCGAGATGAACGACGGCAGGCTGGGCGGAGTGCCGGTCGAGGTGGTGGTCGAGGATGATGCCGTCAACCCCGGCACCGGCCGCCAGATCGCCGACCGCTTCATGAATGACATGGGCATCAACCTGCTGACCGGGATCGTCTTTTCCAATGTCGCCAGTGCAGTCGTGCCCGAGGTCCTCGACAGCGGCGCCCTCTATGTCAGTCCCAACGCCGCACCGACCGCCTTTGCGGGCGAAGGCTGTCACCCGAACTACTTCGTTCTGTCCTGGCAGAACGAATCGCACCACGAGGCAGCCGGGGTGAACGCCTCGCTGCTGGGGTATCGGCGCATGGTCATCCTGGCGCCGAATTATGTCGGCGGCATCGACGCTCTCGAAGGATTCAAGCGCCGTTTCGAGGGCGAGATCATCCGCGAGATCTATACCCAGCTCGACCAGACCGATTTCTCGGCGGAAATGGCGCAGATCCGGTCGCTCGCGCCGGATGCCGTGTTTCAGTTCCACCCCGGCGGTTTGGGCATCGCCTTTCTGCGCCAGTATGAACAGGCCGGCCTGCTGGAAACAATTCCGATGGTGGTTCCGGGCCCGTCGATGGACCACGCGGTCGTGCAATCGGTGGGGTCCGCGGCGCTGGGCCTCAATGTCACGTCGCAGTGGAACGACGATCTCGACAACGAAGCCAACCAGACCTTTGTCAGCGCCTTCCAGGAACGCTTTGGACGGATGCCGACCCTGTATGCCAGCCAGGGCTATGACACCGCCCAGGCCATCGGCGCCGCGCTGCGCATCACCGGGGGCAGCACCGCCGACACCGAGGCCTTCCGTGCGGCGATGTTGCAGGCCGATTTCCCGTCGGTGCGCGGGCCGTTCAGCTTTGGCCGGAACCAGCATCCGGTGCAAAACTGGTATTCCATGCGGGTCGAGGCCGATGCCGAGGGCAATCCGCGGCTGGTGACCACCGGGATCATCATCAACGAAGAGGGTGATTTCTACGCGGACCGCTGCAACCTGTGACTCCATCGCACCCATGGGCGACGGGGCGGCCGACAGGGGATGTCGGCCGCCTTGTCAATTGTGGATCATGTCGCGCACGACGCGGGCGGCGATGGCCCCGACCGCGTTCATCGCCGCCGAGGGCGACCGGTCCAGCACCCGGACCATCGAGATCGGTCGCGCGATCTCGGGC
Organism: uncultured Paracoccaceae bacterium; assembly: GCA_937927885.1. Lineage (GTDB taxonomy): Bacteria > Pseudomonadota > Alphaproteobacteria > Rhodobacterales > Rhodobacteraceae > Pararhodobacter. Next base: position 8,156 of record CALEZJ010000192.1, read on the forward strand.
TCGATCAGGGGCAGCGCGACGATTTCACGCCGCGAAATCGCCGCCGCGCCATAGGCCGGCAGCACCGCGATCAGGTCGTCGAGCGCGTCGACCAGCGCCAGCGCGGTAAAGATCTGGTGCACCTCGTGGCGCGGCCGGAACGAGACCATCGCCGTCGCGAACCCCACTTCGACCAGCCGCCGCAAACCGCTTTCGCGGCCCAGCGTCACCACCGGCAGATCGGCAAGCTGCTGCCAGCGGACGGCCTCGGCCCCGGCCAGCGGATGCGACGTCGCGACAAAGACATGCAGCTTGTCACGCGCCAGATTGGTGACCGAAAGGCCCTCTTCATCCGGGTTGAAGGTGCCCAGTCCCAACGTGACCGGCGATGAGCGGACCCGGTCGGCAACGGCGTCGGTGGCGACGTCCTCGATGCTGATGGCAAGTTCGGGATGCAGCCGTCGCACCTCGGCGATGATGCTGGGCACGATGGTCGCGGCCAGCAGCGGCGGCGCGGCCAGACGCACATGACCCGCGCGCAGGCTGGCCAGGTCCTGCAGCAGATGCACCGCCCTCTCGATCCCGGCCAGACCATCGAGCGCGGTCTCGCGAAATACCTGCCCCGCCACCGTCAGTTCGACCCGGCGGGTGGTGCGGTCGAACAGCTTGACGCCGAGTGCCATCTCCAGCTCGCGCATCGCCTGCGACAGCGCGGGCTGCGACGTGTTCAGCCGTTCGGCCGCCCGCGAGAAATTGCCGCAGGCGATCACCGCCTCGAAACACTGCAACTGCCGAATGGTAACCTTCACCGATCACCTATAATCCATGCTTCTTAATTTATGTCGAATTCGACCTATGGTCAATGAAACTCCGGTGTCACAGTGGCGCTGGCCCGGGCGTTTTCGGGTCGGCCCCCTGTCCCCTACCGGAGCAACCGCCCATGTCTGACACCGTAACCGACCTCTGCCTCGTCGGATGGGGCGCCATTGCCACGACGATCAGCGCGATGCTGACCGCCCGTCGCTCGGCGGTGCGCGTGGCGGCGCTGGCAGTGCGCGATCCAGCCAGCCTGCGCACGCCGCCGCCGCCGGGGGCGCGGATCCTGACCGACCCCGAGGACGTGGCCAGTTCCGGCTGCACGCTGGTTGTCGAGGCCGCCGGCCGCGACGCCGCGGCGCAATGGGGCGCGGCGGCTCTGGGTGCCGGGTTGGACTTCGTGATGGGATCGCCCTCGGCCCTCGCCGACCCGGCGACCGCCGAGGCGCTTCAGGCCCGCCTCGGCCGCGCGGATGCCCCTTGCCTCGGTGACGCATGAGATCGCCAAGCCGCCGCTGGCCTGGGTCGGAACCCTTGCCGAGCGCGTGGTCGACCTGTTCACCCTGACAGAGCCGCGGGTCTTTTTCGACGGTTCGGCGCGTGATGCCGCCAGGCTCTACCCGTCGAATGCCAATTCGGTGGTGGTGACCGCACTGGCCGGGATCGGGCTGGACCGGACGACGGTTCGGCTGGTTGCCGATCCGGGCCTCGGTGTCAACGAACACCGGCTGGCCGCGCAGGGGGATTTCGGCCACTGGACGATGACGCTGGCCAACGCGCCGCTTGCGCAAAATCCGAAATCCTCGGCGATGACCGCGCTCGCTCTGGTGCGGCTGATCGAGAACCGCGGCGCGGGCGTTGTCGTGTGACCGCCCGCGCCCGGCCCTAGCCGATGCCATAGCGTCCCGGTGCGATGACGTGGTTCGGATCAAGCGCCGATTTCAGCGCGTTGCAGGTGTCGCGGACCGCCGGTTCCAGGATCGACCAATGCAGCGCCTGATACTTGAGCGGCGCGCGGCCGCATTGCATCCCCATCCCGGCATAGCCCATCACCAGCGCCCGATAGGCATCGTCGGCCGCCGCATCCTCGGTCGCCAGGGTGCGGTTCCACACCAGATGGTGCAGCCCCCGCGCGAACCGGGGGCCGCAGACATACATCTTCACATAATCCAGCCCGCGCTCGTTCAGAATCCGGCGCGACATATGGCTGCTTTCTTCGACCAGCGCGCGGTTCATCGGCACGCCGGGCGTGAAGGCGGCCAGCCCGCCCCCCGGCCGCCACGCCAGTTGCCGCAACTCGCTGAACCCCGGCTTGCCGGAATAGGCGTCGAGCGCGGCTTGCAGCGGCGGGTGGTCCGCCACCGCGTCGTGATCGATATAGCGCGCACCCGGCAAGCGCTGGAAATGCGCCCGCACCCGATCGATCTGGGGCTGCAGCGCCGCCATCGACGCGCCGTAGAACGCGCCCGAGATCGTCCAGGCCCCGACCCCGTGCCGCTGCCGCAGCGCACGGCGCTCGTCGTCGGGCAAGGCGCCGACGCCCTCGCGGTAGCCGGGATAGGGTTCCTCCGAGATGGCCATCCAGAGATCATTGCTGACCCGCATCATCGTCGGCACGAAATTCGACAGTTTGAGCGGGCGGATGGCATCGATGATCGCGCCGATTGCGTCGTCATCGTCAAACGAAAAGCCAAAGAACCGGATCGCAGGCGGCCGGGGCATCAGCCAGATGCCGACCCGCGTGACGATGCCGAAGTTCGACTGCGCGAAGAGGCCATCCAGATGCGGGCCGTAAGTGTATTTCGACATATGCGCATGTCTGGCATTGCCCAGGCTTGCATCCCCCGTGCGGATCACGCTGCCGTTGCCCAGAACAACCTCCATGCCGCAGGTCATGCCCAGATGGTCGGCATAGGGCGTATAGCCCGCCCCCTTGTCCAGCGCGTTGCCCAGTACCGACCCCTCGGGCGGGCCCGAGGTGACATCGGGCATGAACTTGCCGCCCAGACGGTCGAGTTCGTCGGCGAGCTGGCGATAGGTCACGCCGGGTTCGATGACGGCGACCCCGGTTTCCTCGTTGATCTCGAGGATCCGGTTCATCCGGCGACCCAGATCGACAACCACCTGCCCGGCGACAACCGGCGCGCGGCTGCCGAGGCCGATGTTGTTGCCGTTGCTGATGGGATACAGCGCCACGCGGTGCCGGTTCGCGGCCTGAACGATGCGCTGCACCGCGTCGGGCGAACCCGGATAGAGCACTGCGCCGGGCGGCTGGTCGGGGCCGGGCAAGGTCGTCTCGCCGTAGCGGAGGATGGTTTCCGGCGCGACGTTCACGCCCTCGTCGCCCAGGGTGTCGCGCATGTCGCCGAGGAAGGCCGCCAGGTTTTCGGGCAGGGTCATGGGTGTCATCTCTCGCCTGTGTCGGGGTTTACCAGAAGGACTCGGCATCCTGTCCGCCGGACGCCGCCGCATCTGTCGGCGCGTCGCCGGGTTCAGGGTCCGGCGTGCGGCGCGGCAAGGCGCGCCCGGTCAGAGCCGACGGCACCGGCCCGCCCGTGGCCCAGTCGAGCAATTCGACCGTATGCACAACGGGCAGGTCGGCATGTTCGCCGATCTGGGTGATGCAGCCCAGATTGCCGGCGGCAACGATTGCGGCCCCGGTCGAGTGCAGCGCCTCGGCCTTTCGTCGGCCCAGCGTGCGGGCGGTGTCGGGCTGCAACAGGTTGTAGGTGCCCGCCGACCCGCAGCAGATATGGCCTTCGGGCGCGCTGCTCAGCGCGTAACCGGCCTGGGTCAGCAGCTCGCGGGGCGGCTTCGTGACCCGTTGCCCATGCTGGAGCGAACAGGCGTCGTGATAGACCACCGGCACGCCCCTCACCGCGTCCACAGGTGGATGCAGACCTTTCGCCGCAAGGTATTCGGTCACGTCACAGGCCAGTCGCCCGGTCAGCGCCGCGGCTTTGGCCAGGTCCGCCTCTCCGGCAAGGAGATGCGGGTAATCCTTGACCGTGGTGCCGCAGCCCGAGGCCGTGATGATCACGGCGTCCAGCGGCGCGCGGTCATGTTCGTCGGCAATGGCCCGTGCCATGAACGCGGCACTGCCGCGCGCGCGCTCGGCATGGCCCATGTGCAGGGTAAGCGCGCCACAGCAATCGACCTGCGGCAAGACGACGACCTCGGTTCCATGACGGCACAACAGGCGGATTGCGGCCTCGTTGACATGCTCGGCGATCACCCGTTGCACGCAGCCGGTCAGCAGGACCACCCGGCCGCGGCGCTCGCCCTCGGCGGGATGGACACGCCGCGCGCGGCGCAGATCGGCGGGGCGGTGCGTGCTGACGGGGCGCAGATCCAGCATCGCCGCCAGCCGTGGATCGACCCAGCGCACCAGCCGACCCAGCGGCGCCACCCGCAGGGCCAGCCGGAATCGGGCCGGATGGGGCAACAGCAGCACCAGCAGGCGGCGCAGCAGGCGGTCGGCCAACGGTCGGCGATAGGTCTTTTCCACATGCGCGCGGGCGTGATCGATCAGGTGATGGTAATCCACCTTGGCCGCACAGGTGGTCATGCACGACAGGCAGCCGAGGCAGGAATCGATATGCGCCACGCTCGCCGGATCGGGCGGGGCATCGCTGGCCAGCATCTCGCGGATCAGGGCGATGCGTCCGCGAGGCGATTCGTTCTCGTCGCGGGTCAGCACATAGGTCGGACAGGTGTTGGTGCAAAACCCGTAGCGCACGCAGGAATCGAGGATCGTCCGCATCGCTTGCGGCGTCTCGTCCACGGGGCTGACAGGTCTGATCTGGCCGGGCATCGCGTTGCTCCCCACTGCGTGGAGCCGAGGTTAGCAGCGCGGGAAGATTTCGAAAAATACCGATTTCAAATCAGCTTGATAGGGATTTACTATCAGGTATCGACGAGATTGCGCCCATGAACCTTCGACAGCTCACCTACTTCATCGCCGTCGCCGAGGAACTCAGCTTCCGCGCCGCCGCGCAGCGCCTGAACATCTCGCAGCCGCCGGTCAGCGTGCAGATCCGCGAGCTCGAGGCCGAGCTGGGTGTCCGTCTGTTCGATCGCAGCACCCAGAAAGTCACGCTGACCCCTGCGGGTTTGGTCTTCCTCCGCCGGGCGCGGGCCATCGCCAGCAGCCTCGAAGATACGCGCGACGAGATGGCGGCGATGGCCGGCAGCGCCGGCGTGCTGCGGCTGGGCTACATGAGTTCGGCGATGCTCCATACCCTGTCGCCGATCCTGGGACGGCTGCGCGCAGGCGCGGGACCGATGACGCTGGGCCTGCAACAGATGCCGCCCGACGAGCAGTTGCGCGCGGTCGCGCGGGGCGAACTGGACGCGGGCTTTGTGGATTTCGGCGCGGGGCGCGGTCGGGTCGGGGTCGAGGACGAGACGCTGCATGTGCAGACCATCTGGCACGAACCCCTCGTGGCGGCGCTCCCGCCGGATCACCCTTTGCGGGGCGCAACGGTGCTCGCGCCCGGTCAACTGTCGGGCGAGCCGCTGATCGTTCTGCCCCGCAATCCGTTTTTCGGCTTTTACGACCATGTGATCGAGTTTTTGTCGCGCCACGCCATTCGCCCGCCGACCCTGATCGAGGCGCGCGACCTGCCGCAGGTTCTGGCGCTGGTGGCCGCCGGTTTCGGCGTATCGATCACCCCGCAGCTTTCGTCCTTGCCGTGGCGCGACAGGGTTCGCTTCGTGCCGATCGAACCGGGCCTGCGGACCGAGGTCTGCCTGATCTACCGCGCCGATACCAACGAGCCGCTGCTGGCCCGGTTGCGCGAGGTTTTGTGGGACAGCGCCATGCTCCACGCCCAG
>CALEZJ010000193.1 GCA_937927885.1 uncultured Paracoccaceae bacterium
TGGACACTCCTGAAGCACCGAACAACGCCATAATCAATGGGTCCTGACCCTAAGCACATGTTCGGCCACGGTTACCCAGGGGCAGAGCCCCCGCTTAGAAGTCACTTGCTCTATCCAATTGAGCTACGGGACCGTCAGCCGCTTTCTGCGTGATCGCGGCAACTTCTGCAAGGCTGCAGTTTTTCGAGCCTACAGCGCCAGCTCCATGAAAAGACTGTTCGGATCGGGGCGATAGTCGGCAAAGGACGGACATTCCGTAAAGCCCGCCCGGTCATAAAGGGCGCGCGCCGCCTCGAAGGTGGGCTGGATGCCGGTTTCCAGATACAGGCGCCGGACACCGCCGCGCCGCGCGGTGTCGATCAGATGCGACAGCATCAGCCGCGACAGGCCCACGCCGCGATGCTCGGCCAGAATATGCATGGATTTCAGTTCCGCCACATCCCCCGCCAGCCGCTTGACCGCGCCCATCCCGACCGGGCGACCGGCAATGCGCATGACGAAGAAGTCGATGCCATCGGCGACCAGATCCTCGCGCGGCAGCATGTGGATGGATTCGGGCGGGGTGTCGGCATGCATATCGGCCGTGTGGCGCTGAAACAACAGCGCCAGATCCGTGCCCATCGGGCTTTCGCGGGCGATCAGCGGGGTATCAGGCCCCACCACGTGTAACTGCTGCGAAAGTTGATCCCAAGGCGGAATTTTTTCATTTGAAATCAATGGTACCATTTCTGCTGCCGTGAAAGTTTGCCCCGAACTTGCACTAAAGTTTGCCCCGTGTCCATCTGACCGGCAGGCATGAAAAAAACCCGCGTTTCCGCGGGTTTCGGCGAGCATCAGGCGCGCAGAACAATCATATCAACCAAAATCACCAGACGACGAGATGCCGGGACGGCTCATCCTCGTAGGCATCTGGTCCGGTCATGGTCGTGGGACAGACATCGGGACAATGGGTGAAACCGAAGAAGACCAGCGAAGGTTGCCCTCTCAGGCTGGCTTCGGTGAAGGGCTGGCCGTCGGTTGTCACCAACAGGTACCGCATCGGCTCACGTCCGCGCGGCCGATATGGCAAGGTCCGGGCGCGCTGGCGAGATCGGAAGGCGGACGTTACGCGGAACGTGGATGTTGAAACGGGCCTCGAAGGCCCGCGAAAGACCCTTCGAGAGGCCTATCAGGACGAGGCCGAAGCCCGCCGCGCGGCCGATGCCGCCGCGCGCGAGGTGAAGGGCGGGGAGGTCGAAGTGACCCTGCAACTGGTTGGCAACACGCTGGCCCGCGCCGAGACGCCCATCGTGGTCCAGGGCGTCAGCCTCGACTTGGACGGCCGCTGGATCGCATCCAGCGTGACCCATCACTGGAATTTCGAGGCGGGAGGTGCGACAACCGAGATAGGCGCAGGAACGGGACTCAACGAGGACGGGTGATGGGGCCGCCAGCCGAGAAAAATTTTCCGGCAATTCTGATTTCCCAAATCGTCAAATCAGCCCTCCCGCTTCAGCCGGTGTCACAGGCGCCATCGGCGGTGACGCTGCCGATTTCCTGATCCGCCGGGATCTGGCCGAGAAGCTCGG